>CAZKOK010000189.1:1280-7620 GCA_964554355.1 uncultured Spirochaetia bacterium
TATCCTGGTCCATCCTGCTTTCATCATATTCAGGTGCGTGATAGATAAAAACAGGATCGGTTCCAAGAGAAGATGTCAGGGTAAAAATATACTCTGTTTCATGCAAAGGAACAGCCGCTGTACCCGGAATATTAATGTCTACCTGTATCGGATCAACACATTGGGCAAAACTGATAAAAGGTCCGATAAAAAAATAAATAACAAATATCACAATTATTTTTGTTTTTTTCATTTCAACATCCTTATTATGGTTTAATAATAAATATCTATACCTTGTGGTAGGTTTACATCTGATATGCTTAAGATATGATCATCTGAGTCATTCGATATTGAACCGATTGTTCCACTGTAAATATTACAATTTGTCTGATCAATCCAGAAAAGCATATTCACATCCTCATTTACTGAAATTGATGAGGCATCAGGCAAATTTGTATCGATCAGTGTAAATGTCCCCGTTTCGTCGTAATCATTATAAAGTAGACAACCTCCTGAATCTAAATCGACCCAGTAAATATTTTCTAATGATTCGTGTACACACAAATCAGTAGCATTGGACCCTGCAGCAAGATCAAATGCTTTATTTATCCCTGTTCCAGTAGTTGAAGCCCATCTTATTTGTTTATTTGTTCCCACCTCGGCCCAAATCACCCGATTTTTTGAATAATCAATATCTATGGCCCATAGGAGAATACACTGGATAGGGAGTATCGTCACCAAATCTTTTGTATGTATCAGCATTTGCTGAAGAAGGGGTTAAGCTGGAGCGATAGATATTATTTTCATTAATATCTGTCCAGAATAAATAACCATTTATATAATCCACGGCAATACCGCAGGGATCACTTAGTCCGGATGTGATAAGTGGTGTCAAATTTTCACTATTAAAATCAACCCTGTATATTGCGGGGCTTGCACCTTTGACAGTAAAATATACCTGCCTGTTAACCGGATCCACAGATATCGCATAAGGATTTGTAATTCCACTGTCAACAATATCAACAGGATTTTGTCCGTTTAAATCAGCGCATCTAATTTTGTCCGATCCTGCATCCGTCCAGAATATTCTTGGATGCTTCTGCGTCTTGCCGTCTGTTTTAACGTCATAATAACCTGTTTTTCCATTTTCATCGCGCACGGCAACAACTACATTGTAGTATCTGTTATCAATAAGACCGGTTACCTGTCCGCTGTCCACATCTGTTGTCCAGCCCACATATTGTTCATAGGCAGCTATTGCCGATGCAGTTGTTGCTTCCTGGTCATCAGTATAAAATATCGCGTATTCAAGCGCTCCCTGCGGAGAAACATTATCCGTAGCTTTCGTCCATGATACATCAATCGTCTCCGTGCCGAAAACGAGAGCGGTATTACCCTCATTCCCCGGCACCGGAGGAACCGGATCCACCCCGTTCTTGTAATAAACCGCCTCGGCAAAAACCCCGTCGCAGGTCATCACCGACAGCACTGTAGCCAGCAAAAGCAAAAACGTAAGAATCTTTAAAATTTGTTTCATAATGATACTCCCTTTTCCATGCAGCCCCGCATACCGCCGCCTGTAAAATGCAGACGGAAAAGCCCCGTACGCGGTCCATGTTTGATTTAAAGAAAGCAGAATCGAAGCCCATTTATTTAGTTATCTGCATTTTTAAACTTTTCTAGTATAGAGTTTATCGCAAAGGCCGGTGGTTGTCTAGAATTTAAAAGTGAATAAGTATTTATGCAGAAGAGGAAGACTTAAACGCCCGTTCGCTACGCTCACTCGATAGCGCTGATAACCGCAGATGGTCGCTGATGGGATAGGGGTTTTTATTTTTTTTGGATCAGCGGACATCGAGCGGAGCGGGCGTAAATCAGCGTAATCGAGTGAGGACAGAGTCCGAACGGGCGATTAAATCTTTTTCTCAAGGTTTATCCCAAATTTGAAGTATCAGCATATTTACACATATATAAACAAAGGAGTTTTTATGACTAAAGGTAATATTTCCGGAAGAATAATCAGGTGTGCATTCAGGATCCATAATGTATTGGGACCGGGATTTCTGGAAAAAGTTTATGAAAATGCTTTTGCGATGGAATTAAGGAAAAATGGCTTCAAAGTTACTCAGCAGGAACCGCTGAAAGTATATTATGAAGATGCTGTTGTCGGTGATTATTATGCTGATCTGATAGTAGATAATACTGTTATCCTGGAATTGAAAGCTTCTAAAAATCTTGATGAAATAAACAAGATGCAACTTTTGAGTTATCTTAAAGCAACGAATATAAGGATAGGGTTGTTGATAAATTTTGGGACGCCTAAAGTCCAGATTAAAAGAATAGTTTATAATTATAAGGAATGAAGAATTCAACGCCCGTTCGCTTCGCTCACTCGATGGCGCTGATGGGGATAATGGATTTTTAATATGTTAGATCAGCTAATATCGAGCCGTTGGGCGATAGCGCAATGCGAAGCATTGTCGCGTAAGTTAAGTGAGGACATCGTCCGAACGGGCGTTTAATTATTATTACCATTTATCAAGGTCTATCCCGCTGCCCTCAATTATGGCTTTTAATGTGCCTATAGGCAGCTGTTTTCCTTTATGATACGGTACAATAACCTGCTTGCCGGTTGTAGAGTTTTTCCATTTTTGATGGCTTCCTTTCTGACTGATAAATTCAAAATTATTCTGTTTTAATATTTTTATTATATCGGAACAGAGCAGTCTTTTTTGTTTCGGACTCACTATATAGCGACCTCGAATATTTTTGCAGATGAATTAACAGGTTTGGAATCCGGCTCCAGATACAGCCGGATGGCTTCCTTTATGTTTTCCATGGCTTCATGTTCTGTTTCGCCGCACGACGCACAGCCGGGAAGTTCCGGACATACAGAACTGTAAGATTCCGTTTCCTTATCGTATTCAATAATAACCCGCAAATTCATATGGACTCCTTTAATTAATATACAATTAATATATGATTTTTTCTATTCTCATTTAATTAATTTAATTAATAAACAGCGGTTTTTGGGGTGGTGATTTATGATGTCCGGAATTTAGAAATGAATAATCAAGTCCCGAAACTGAAAAACCCGCTTTCTGCTTTCAGGAAATCAGCGGCATTTCCCTGTACATCTTTAATAATGTAATACATTCATCTTTAAGCCGGGTCTTCACAAAAGCCTTAATTGCGGGGTCCACAAGTTCTCCCAATCCGCCCGACAGACTGGATGAAGATACATCTGATACAGACTTAATGCACTTGCCAAGATATTTTTCCAGCAGAACTTTCATGCGCAGCTCCACAATATGCTTGTTTAGCGAGGTCCTGTTTTCCATAAAGAACCAGCAGTCAAAGACATCCCTTCCTGTAACTGCCTTCCTGTCTGTCAGGGCGCATAATTTATGGGCAAACATGTCCTGTTTCTGCATTACCTTCATATTGATTCCAAGAAAATTTTTAACTTCGTAGGAATCAGGAAAATTCCTTTCAGATATTTCAATTTTAAGGTTTCTTTCTTTTTCCCCATAATCAAGGACAGATATTATGCCGTAATGTTTTCTGGCTTTGTCTTTTATTGTTCCGAATTTTAAGAGTATTTTGTCGATTTTCTCAAAGACAAGGCTGCTTTTTTTGCGGTCCAGAAGATTAAAATCCAGATCGATCGAAAATCTGGGCAAATCATAAAACAGCATAAGAGCTGTTCCGCCTTTAAAGCCCAGAATATTCGCCAGTTCGATATCGGAATATATTTCTTTTAAAATCTGAACCAGGAAAAATTTGTGCCGGTTTATGTCCATTACACCTCCAGGATTTTTTTAACTCTTTTTTCAAGAGCGGCTGAATTATACACGGGCAGCAGTTTGGCTACATTTTCCCGTTTAAGCGGATTCAGGTTGTCAAAATAGTATTCTCTGTTTAAATATAATGTATCCAGAAAGGCGCGTTCCGGCACGGCAACATTTATCCCTTTGCTGTCCCGCTGTATTCCGGCGGTGTTTACCAATATTGTATTCTTTATTTTTCTGACAGATATTCTGTTTTTTTCAATCGATATGTTTCTTGTCAGATAGCTGACAATGGTAAGGTCTTCACCGTATTGAAAAATAATTCCGCTTTTCCGCAATACATATTCAAGTGATATATATGAAGGTTTGTAAATTTTTGAAGCAAGCTCTTCCGGCGAATAATTTTTTTTTGCATAAAGCCCTCTGCGCGGATTAATCAGTGTCCCTTTCTTAACGAAATAATTAATTCTTCTTTTAAGGTTGTTGAAACTATCTGTTTCCAGAAGCAATGCAATATCGCTGAAACTGAAAACGGTTCTTGGTTCGTTTAAGATAGCTGATAAAAAATCATTTTTCTGCATAATATAAACCAAAGGTAACTAAATTTGTTACCTTCAGTTTATATTAATTGACTGTTATTGGCAACATAAAAATTTTTAAAGTGACAACGGCCCGGGGGATGTCCGGAATTCAAGAGTGAATAATCAATTATGCAGAAGAGGAAGACTTCAACGCCCGCTCGTTGCCACTCGCTGGAGGCCGCGGAAGTCGCGGAGGGACGCGGAAGGAGGAACAGGGGTTTACATTCTTTTCAGTAATGATAAACATTAAAAACAGAAATCATATATCAAACCTTTATTAATTTCAGCGTCCTCTCCGGCGCAGGCGCAGCCGAAGCGGGCGAATTCCGCGCCTTCCAGAGAGGACGAAGTCCGAACGGGCGGCTGATATTTATATTTTATAAAAGTTATAAAAAAGCGTCGATTGCTATTGATAAAGGGGGGATCGTTTATTTTAAAGGTAATTTGTGGATCCTGATGCCTTTTGAATTAATACTCATAGCTGCTCCGTTTTTCAGATCATTTTCTGTTTTTACTATAGTTTCAGCAAGAATAAATGCCAGTTTCTCACCTTTTAGCCCTTCGATTCGTATTCTGATTATTGAAGGCTGTTTTAATCCGGAGGCAGCCATAATTGTATGAAAATCCGAATCCAGTGTTACGACATCACATTTAAGCGCTATTGCCTTATCAATTATTTCCTTATCAGTAGCAGAAGGCATCCCGATATCACCCGTGTGAACAGCTTTAAAGCCTTCTTTTTCCAGATGTATAATTGTTGATCTTGGTAATCCCTGGTCCAGCAGAAATTTCATGCGGTTTTTAAATCTACATTTTTGTCTTCGAGATTTGCAGCCGCGAATTCAAGGGCCTGTTTCAGGTCTTCATCCTCAAGTTCCGGATATTCCCTGAACAGTTCTGTCCGATCGGTATATAAAGCCAGGATTTCAAGTACTCTTCTGACCGTTATCCTTAAATTCCTTATACATGGCTGACCATTCATAATGTCTCTGTTTCTCGTAATTCTGTCAAACATAATTTTCCCTGTTATTAATATACTATATATTAACAATATTTTACAATATGATTTCATTTATACTTTCGACAAGAAGGATTTGAAATTCATACTTATTTATCAGGTACCGAAACTGAAAACCCCGCTCTCCAGCACATCACCCGAAGAAAACTCCGTCTCCACCTTCCAGAAGTACTCCGTCCCCTCCGACAGGCCGTCGGGATAATAATCGCTCTGGCCCTCCATGGTCTGCGGGGTTACGCGGCCGGGATCCGGACTGCAGGCGAATATAACAAGGTTTGATACAGCCAGGATGATGCAGATTACCAGCAGCCGGTTTTTCCTGCTTTTTCCGGCGATTAATGATCCCGTCAGCGAAAGGGAGAACAAAAGGCCCAGTCCGGCGTAATATACGGGAATGGTCCTGTTTGTTTCAGCCGAGAATACAACAGGTATTACCCCGTTTAAGTCGGAAGATGTGTCCAGATAGATTCCTGTTTCCGCCGTTTCATCATCAGGGACGTAGGCATCGGCCCAGATAAGTTTTACCTCCGTCCCCAGTCCGGATGCGTTGTTTTCAGGATAAACCGGAGTTGGTATTCCCCGGGCCTGGCCTGACAATTCGATTGTTCCTGTTGATGGAACAGCATCGGGAAAGTACAGGCTGATTTCGGCTGAATAACTGCCTCCGCTTTGCGGACTGAAGGTCACATCAATATCTTCCGATGCTCCGGCACCAATGCTTTCGCCTTCTGAAATCGATGAAGATATGCTGAATTGGGAGTCGTCTCCTGTTGTGAGCAGTGATTCGAGCGTAAGGGCAGAAGCGCTCTGGTTTGTTATGGTGAATGTCTGCGGCGCGGATGATTCGCCGCTGTTGGTGTTGGGGAATTCGTATTCAGAGATAGATAAGGATATCCCTGAATGATAAACCGTTATTGTACCTGTATCATCTTCTTTTGTAAGGTCTGTGCTGTGCACTGCATGGATGGTAA
>CAZKOK010000190.1:0-7605 GCA_964554355.1 uncultured Spirochaetia bacterium
CGTCATATTTTTTGCCGGATTCTGTTTTGTTATCGCCCTGCGTATATCTATCGAGGATATGCAGCTTCTGATCAGGGCTTTCCCGGTAATCAACTGGGAAACGACAATGAAAATCAATTTTCTGACATATTTTCTTACGGTCCCGTTTTTCTTCAGCTATTTCAGACATATGTATCCTCAGTTCTTCTCGAAAATTCTGGCAAGGATTTTATGGATAATATGCGCTGTGCTCTGCATGCCGATTCTGGTACTGCAGCTGAAGTATTACGATTTCATGACCTACATTAATCATTTTGTAACGGCTTTTGCGATTATCATGATTGTCACGGGGACTGTAAGGGCATGCAGAAAAGGGGAAGAGGGGAGCTGGATACAGATAATATCACAGCTGGTCTTTTTTCTTACTGTCGTAAATGACATCCTTTATGACGAAAGCCTGATAGTTTCAACCTACATCGTGAGGTACGGGCTCCTGCTGTTCATCCTGGCGCAGGCATACCTTATCGGAAAAGACTATGCCGGCGCGTATGTCCAGATGAAGCAGCTGCTGCAGGAAAGAAAGTTGGCCCAGACAGAACTGGAGAAAAAGGTACGTGAAAGAACAAAGCAACTGGAACAGTCGAACCATGCAAAAACAGCTTTTCTGAGGAATATGAGTCATGAGATGAGGACCCCGATTAATGGTATTGTCGGCTTTGCGGAACTGCTTTCGGAAGTAACGGAATTAAAGGAGCTCCCGTATTATGCATCCCTGATTCTTGATGAATCGGACCATCTCCTGAATCTTGTAAACCAGCTCCTTGATCTTTCCAGAATTGAAGCCGGCAAACTTGAGATTGTCTCTTCGCCTTTCAGCCTTATAGAAGCGATTCATTCGATAGAACCGGCCATCAGGGTCCAGGCCGAAGCAAAAGGACTGAAATTTGATATCGCCATTGATCCCCTTCTGCCTGGCAATGTTATCGGGGACAGAGTAAGGTACAGGCAGATCCTTTTCAACCTGCTCGGGAATTCGCTGAAATTCACGGACAAAGGCGACATCTCAATGACCGTGAAAAAGGACAGGGAAGACAGTGATCATGTAACAGTTTATACCGAAGTCCGTGATACGGGTATCGGCATACCTGAAGACAAGCAGGCAGGCATTTTCAAACTGTTTGAACAGGCCGATTCGAGTCATAAAAGACGTTTTGGAGGAACAGGTCTGGGTACTGCCATTGCCAGACAGCTTGCCAGAATGATGGGAGGAGATATAGATTTTCACAGCACCGAAGGCAAGGGCTCTGTTTTCTGGTTCAGGATTGTATTCGGGAAATATAACGGAAAGCTGACTGAAGAAGACCATTTTGATTCGGAGGATGTCTATGCAGAAACCGGAGGCAGAGGCAATATACTGCTTGTCGAAGATTATCCTACAAACCAGAAAATCCTGAAAAGACATCTTGAAAAGGCGGGATATTCTGTCTGGATTGCAGAAAATGGAAAAAAAGCGGTAGATGTCTTCAATAGCATGCAATTTGATCTGGTTGTGATGGATATCCAGATGCCTGTAATGGATGGCTATGAGGCCACATCGAAAATAAGAGAGACGGCTGCCGGCAGAGATGTCCCGATTATCGGACTTACCGCAAGCGCGTTCGCCGAAGACAGGGACAGGGGGTTGCAAGCGGGTATGGATGAAGTTCTGACCAAACCTGTCAGAAAAACGAAGCTTTTGGACCTTGTTTATAAATATAGATCGCGGAAGACCGAAAGCGTCTGAAAATCCTGCCTGCCGATCTTGCTATTTTTCTATTGAGAGTGCATTATATTTCCTGACAGCAATGTGGCGGAGTTATTAATGAAAGTTGCGGACATTCTTGCGCAGAAAGAGACATCAATCAGTTTCGAATTCTTTCCTCCCCGGACAGAAAAAGGCTGGGACAATCTGTACAATACAATTTTCGAGCTTGAGAACCTTAAGCCGGCTTATGTCAGCGTTACGTACGGCGCAGGAGGGTCCACAAGGAAAAACACACATGAACTTGTAAAAAGAATCTCGTCGGAAACCGATCTTACTGTTGTTGCGCACCTTACCTGCGTCCGTTCCACAAGAGATGAAATTAAAAAAATAATTGATGAATACCAGTCGATAGGAATAAAGAACATACTTGCTCTGAAGGGAGACCTTGACCCCAATCCTGAAGGGATTTCCGAAGGACCTGTTGATTTCAGGTATGCAAGCGATCTTGTCCATTTTATTAAAACGGTTGCACCTGAAATGGGAATTGGCGCCGCATGCTTTCCGGAAGGACATCCCGCTTCGCTGAACAGATTAAAGGAAATGGAATTTTTGAAGCTTAAAGTGGATGCAGGAGTTGATTATCTTGTAACCCAGCTTTTTTTTGACAACAGGGACTATTTTGATTTCTGCGACAGGGCAAAACTCGCAGGCATCAATGTGCCGGTAATTGCCGGAATAATGCCGGTTACGAGCTATCAGGGGATACTGAAAATGGCCGATCTTGCTGCAGGTTCACGGTTTCCTGCTCCGCTTTTGAAGGCAGTCAACCGGGGACGCGAATCAGGGCTTGTTACAGAGGTCGGTGTCCAGTGGGCAACAGAACAGGCCAGGGAGCTTATTGACCGTTCCGTGCCGGGAATACATTTTTATACACTTAATCATTCAACAGCGAGTATCAGGATCTGTCAGTCCCTCGGACTCAGGGACTATTCTTCCATTTAGTCAGTCTTTAAGCCATACGGAAGATGATTTCGCAAAACTTTTCTTTCCCGCCAGAGTCAGATACCAGATAAATGTGAAGATAATATAGGCAGCGCTTACAAGTATTGCAGCGGTCATGTATTTCGATTCGCCTGTCTGATATGCTCTTGCAGGCAGATTGATTGTCAGTATAAGCGGTATCGAAAGCGCGAATGTTATGCCTGCTGCATATGTATAGTCGGTTGCAACCGGAGTTTCAAATTCAGGATCAAGAACACGAAGCAGGGCAAGGCCTGTTGCCAGGGTTCCGGTAGACACCCCGTATATCAGAAGAACACGCAGAAACCGGTGTTCGGTAAAGACTCTTGATCCCATCCAGGGAACAGTGAGTATGGTTGCCAAAGCTCCGGCAAGACTTATTCCCGTAATCGGTATCCAGTATTTTTTAACAACAACAAGACTGATTGCAGCGATGGCACTTGTCACCATTATGTCTACCGATATACCGGAAAGCCGGTTCAGAGTCCTGTTTTCAAGAATATGATCAATCTTTATAACCTGCATCATTTTTCTTACCAGCAGCCCGGTCAGCGCCGAAAAAATGAAACTGATCCCCCAGAAGGTCCTTGCAAGACGTTCTCCTTCCGGTCCTATCGGTTTGAGGATTATCGTAAGCAGATTAAGAAACAGAAAAGTCAGGAAGTATGTCATAAGAATCAGTACAACCTGCAGGGTCAGTGAATCTATGGCTTCCGACTGTGTGTTCTGATATGCGCCCACAGGCAGTTCGGAACCGCGCGGCAGAATGCCTGTTCTTACTGTTTTTTTATGTATGGAATCAAGATAGGATTTTGAGATCCAGCCTTTGCGAACCCCGTAGTTTATGAGGAATATTCCCCCTATTGAGCATAGCAGAAAACCGATTGCGGCAAATGTAAGGCCGACATTACCGGCATCATGTATTCCGAATACGGTCCAGGCCTCTCCGATAGAAAAAGCCTGCCCCGGTCCCTGTGCAAAACCGAGGGGGAGAAGATACCCGAATGAATGGAACAAATCCGGCATGAAAGTATTTATTGCCAGCAGGGTAAGAAGCAGACCGATAATGGCCTGAATCCCGAACTGAGAAAGAGTCAGGAAGGACAGACCGACAATGTTTTTGCTCTTTTTCCCTTTCCTGGGCGGAAGCGGTCTTAATGTCATGGCAATAAAGGAAATTGAAAGCAGATGATACGCAAATTCGCCAAGCCGTACAGTATCCAGACCGAATTCCGCTAAAACAAAATTATAAAGCGGAAGCAGGATAAATCCTGCGATAATGGAATTCGGAATAAGGAATTTCTGGAGAAATCTCAATTTGGATCGAAGGAAGGTTGCAATCAGCAGTGCTGCGGAAATCAGACCGGCGTGAATAAAATAATCCCAGTTAAATTCCATTTTTCAGTCCTTTACACTGAATTTACCTTCCTCTGGCAGTACAGCCTGCTCTTTATTTTCAGAAAGGCTTAACTTATACTTTAATTAAATAAATTCCACTTGTAAAATTTTGATTGTATTGGAATACGGGATTTTTATGGCTGAAAAACACAGGCGGCAAGCAATAAACAGCTTTTTCTGGGAATTGCTGCGCAGAATTCTCAGCGGCTGGCTGAAAAGAAAATTCAATGTCAGCGCTGAAAATACTGAAATACTCAAATCTGTAAAAGCACCTTATATTATAATGCCCAACCATGTCGGATTCTGGGACCCGTTTATGGTTGCCATTTTTATAAAGGACCCTGTTTATTATGTGGTATCCAGGATACAGTTTAAAAACCCGATGATCCGTTTTCTGCTTTCGCTTGTCGGCGGAATTCCCAAGGCAAAAGGAATATCAGACCTTGAAACAATAAAATCGATAATGAGAATAAAGGACAGGGGGGGTGTAATCGGAGTATTCCCCGAAGGGTCACGCAACTGGGACGGAGTTACTTTTCCTGTAATCAGGTCCACAGCCAAGCTCATCCGGCTTCTTAAGATTCCTGTGATAGTGCCGCTTATCAGGGGCTGTTATTTTTCAAATCCCCGCTGGGGAATCAAACCGTCAAAAGGTGAAATAAAGATAAAATACAGCCTGCTTTTTAACGGCAGCGAAGTAAAGGATATGAATGCCGGACTTATTGCCGACAAACTGCAGAGTGCTGTTGATTATAATGAATATGAGTATTACGGTACTCATAAGGTCAGTTTTTCCGGAAAGAGGAAAGCGGAGTATATTGAGAGATTCCTGTTCAGATGTTCTGAATGTCAGGCGCACAATTCTCTGGTTTCCAAAGGCAATGATTTTAAATGTTCCGGCTGCAGAACGGATTTTTCAATTGATGAATATATGAATATCAAAGGCGGGAAATTCAGCCGGCTTTGCGACTGGAACAGCTGGCAGCTTACCGGACTCAAAGAACTCATAAAAAAAAGCATAGCTGAAAAACCGGCAGAAGCCCTTTTTTCATACAGCGGCGTGATTATTAAATGCGGAGAAGAAGGAAAAGACCGTTTTGATGCCCGATACAGGGGAAATCTGTTCATGTATTTTGACAGGATTGTTTTTACAGGCAGAAAAAACAGTTTAAAAGTTCTGCTTAAAGATGTATATGCGCCGAATGTTCAGAACAATGAAGTGCTGGAGTTTTATCACAGCGGCTTAAGCTGCGCAGTCCATGCAGAAGACAAGCGGTTTCCGTCTTTTCAGTGGATGATGGCCATGCTGTATTACGCAGAGCTGACTTCATGAAAACAGAATAAATATTATGGATTAATAATATTCTATTTTAAAATTGACTTAATACCCAAGGAACTGTATATATTATTTAGGAGCATAAATGAAAAAAACAATATATATATTTATCTTTATATTGGTTATTGCCCCGGTTTTCGGTCAGGAAATTAACTGGATTGTTTCATATGACAAAGCTATTGAAATGGCCGGGGAACAGGACCGGAATATTGTGGTTCTTATAACTGCTCCATCATGGTGTTCGCCCTGTCAGTATATGGAGGCAAATGTCTGGCCCAACGAGGACATTGTCGGAATTGTAAATGAAAATTATATACCGCTGAGAATTGAAGATGTCGTAAACGGTGAGAGAAATCCTCTTTTAAACAAATTCATGTTTACAGGATTCCCGACCACTTTTGTTTATAATCAGCAGATGGAAAAACTTGCAGAGTTTGTCGGAGCAGTGAATGCCGAATATCTGTATGAAAGACTAATGAAATATAAAGATCCGGATTTTGATGTAACGTCAACTTTCGGTGATTTTGAACTTGAAAACGGCTGGCTCAGGCAGAAAAGCATATCAGACTGGGAATTCCTGGAAAACGGCAAACCGGCCGTATCGCTTATCGAAGTATCCAGAGCAGACGGCTATGCCTACCTCTATAACCCCAGTGAACGCTATCACCTTGCAATCCCCCTTGAAAACCAGGAACAGCTGATTTATGTATCCACAGACAACGGTAAAAACTGGGGCGTCTGGGCTGAATTCTGAACCACGAATAATTCGCGTAAAGTATTTCATTCGTGTCATTCGCGGTTCAAATTTGATTCCATTTAACTTACAATATATCAATGAAATTCAAAGCCCTCTTTTTCGATGCAGACAATACGATATTCGATTTTAACAAAGCCTCCATTTATTCGCTGAAAGCCCTAATGGAAAGATTTTCTATAGCTGATACCTGGGAAAACCATCAGCTTTATGAAAAAATAAACACCGGGATCTGGCGTGAGCTGGAGGAAGGACTGATTGATCAGAAGGCATTAAAGACCGAACGCTTCAGAAGGTTTTTTGCAGAATTGGGGACAGACCCCGATCCGGTCGAAGCAGGAATCTTTTATATTGAAAATCTGTCGAAATCGGTATATCTGATGGAAGGTGCGCAGGAACTGCTGGAGAAAACCAGGCATATTTCTTCGGTTATTGTCACTAACGGTATTGCAGGTGTGCAGAGAAGCCGATATGTGCTGTCGGGATTGGACAGATATTTAAAGGGGATCGTTATTTCCCAGGAAGAAGGAGTGTCCAAGCCTGACCCTGCGATTTTTGACGCTGCCTTCAGGTTTGTTCCCGGCATAAAAAAAGAAGAAATTCTGATGGTCGGCGATTCACTCGGTTCCGATATCCTTGGCGCAAACAGGGCCGGGATTGCAGCATGCTGGTTTAATCCGCAAAGGAAAAAGCCGCAAGGAGAAGCCGTACCGGATTTCGAGATCCATGAGCTGAGCGAACTGCCGGGGATAATCGGACTGGATGACTGATCTGTCTTTGCCGAAGACACTCAGAAGTTTGGGTCTGTCCCCAATTCATCATTTATAAGCCCCCTCTTTATCCTTTCTTCCCTGAAATTTGTTTTTTGTTCATTCTTTTTCTACAATCATATAAGAACAGACAAGAACTTTTATTGCGGTTGTTAAAGACCTGTAGTAGAATCAATTAACGCAGCAATTCTGACTTTGTTTTTTCTGACCGGAAAAACAAAAATGAATTGTCTCATGATATGCCGGAAGTAAGGAAAGTGTGGCATAAAATCCGATTTTATGCCTTGTTTCCGTTCATGAAGGCATAAGCTTTCACATAAATGAGAATTGCTGCAGCAAACGGGGACGGCTTTATATCAGATGGTTAATGAAGTAGGAAAAAAGGTATTCTTCCTGAATCCTCACAGCGTAATACAGGATGAACTTGTTTATGAAATTGTGAAAAACGAATATGAGGCTTATCTGGTGTTCGATCATAATAAACTTATTCAAATGCTCAGGGAAATGGCGGAAGCAATCGTTTTCATCAACGTTGATGCCGACAACATGACGGAACCCGAATGGGAACGGTATGTAAAGAACATCATGCAGGACAATTCACTTA
>CAZKOK010000191.1:0-7605 GCA_964554355.1 uncultured Spirochaetia bacterium
TGAATCCTTTACGGAAATATAAATAGCTTCTTCGGCCCAGACACTCAGATGAATATATCCCTCTTCTGTAAATTTCAGGGCATTTTCGAGAAGGTTCGTTACAATCTGCTGAACCCGTACAATATCGCTTGTTATATTGTCAGGTGTTGTGCCATCAATAAATAACTCAAAACTGATTTCTTTGTTTCTGCACCTTTCGGAAAATGTAATGGAAATATCTCCTATTACATTTCTGATACTGAATTCGGTAAGCTCTATACTGAGTTTACCTGACTCTATCTTGGAAATATCAAGCACCTTGTTAATCAGCTGCATCAGGTGCTGCGACTCCCTGTACATCACCGAAGCATATCTGGGATGATCATCACTGTTCTCGCCTTTGGCCATTATTTCGGAATAACCGAGAATAGCACTTAGCGGGGTTCTTATTTCATGGCTCATATTGGCCAGGAACATGCTTTTTGCATTATTTGCAGCATCGGCTTCCTTGACAGCTTCGCGCAGTTTTTTCTCAGTCTCCTTACGCAGGGCAATTTCCTTTCTGGAAAGAGCAAGATTTTCTTTCTGCTGATGCAGTCTGAAGTACATCCGCGACTGGTCAACCGCCAGAACAATGAAAATACTTATTATAAGAATACTGTAGCCGTACGGGATCAGCCAGAATACCGGTGTTCGGCTTACATTTATATACATACTGTCATGTATTCCGAAAACGGTCTGAATAAGACAGGCAATCAGGATTATTTTCAGATTTGTCTGCCTTCTTTTCAATACCGAATAAATAAGCAGAAAGGGAATAAAAAGCAGAATCGGAGTAATAAAAAGGTTTCTGGTATAAACAAATGCAGACTGAATTCCGTACTTGGTTTTCTGAAATGAGGTAATCATCCCTGCAATAACGGCAAGGACCATCAGGACTATCTTGATCAGTTTGTTCCTGTGCAGGATCTTTGTAAATTCCAAAAAGAAAAAAAGCAGCATGCAGGCTACAAACGGAAAAGAAATACGCGAGAGGATTTCAACAAATACTTCATTATTGGATGGAAAATCAAAACCGATATTCGTATATGACAGTCCATAGAAAAAATTTATAAGTGCAAAATAGAGATATGTTTTTTCCTTGAAGTTCCCTTTTACATACATCAGGAAAAAAAAGAAACATAAAAATACAGAAAAAACCATTGAAGCCTGGATAAAATTATAATTAAGAAAACTGTATAAAAAGGCTTCAGAATTCACAAAGGAATCTGTGGAAATAAAAGTCCTGAAAAGCGGATGCCTTTCATAGGTCGGATAAATCTGAACACTTAATGTGTTTTTACTGCCGCCGTATTCAAGAAGGTCTCCTGGAAGAAAAACAGACTGGGACCTGTAAGTCATCGAATTGTAGTTTTTCCGGTATTCGCCTGACTGATACAAAAGCCTGCCGTTAAGATACACTTCAGCAGGGTAATCAGTAGGCCCTATAAAAAGTCCAAGGCTGTCTCCCCTGAATCCACTGCTGACATAAAAGTCGGTTTCAAAAACAAATTCCCGTATTTCGGAACTGTTATGCTCAGGCAGCAGTGTATTGCTGTACAGAAATTCCTGCGTTCTCGGGACGTCAGGCGCTTTCTCACCGGGTCTGTATTCTGTCTGCATATAAAAAATTTCATCAAAATAAAGCGGATCATCAGCGGATGAAAATATGTTCGTTTCAGCAAATACAATGAAACTGCACAGAAGAAGAAACACCAGATACCCTGCTTTTTTTATGTTCACTTTTATATCCGTAAGTTAACGAAATTATTCTTGATTATATCAATAAAAATGAATAAATTACAGTGAAAATTGGCCTTTATATGGAAATTTCACTGCCTGCTGACTCAGTGCAGCCGCACAAACCTCTGATACTGTTGCCCGAACAATGGAGTGGAATAAATCTGTATGAAAAACGGCCTGCTGCTGTTTTAAAGAACTCATACACTTCTTCATTCGAGGCCGACTCAAGATGAAAGCCGCCTGCAATACCTCCGATATCAAGGTCCGGAAATTCAGTCTGCAGCTGATCAGCAATAGTCAATATGCCCGGGTGGGCGCAGCCTGATAAAATGACAGCTTTTTCCCCAAGACAGATAAGTACTCTTTCTGTCATTTTTACACTCTTGTATGTGAATCTGAAATCCCGGGAAACTATAATATCAGGAGCAAGCTCGTAGATATCATTTCTGACCACAGTCTTTACTTTATATCCGGAAATCCTCTGTTTGAACTCTTCGGAAAACCCATTGGAATAATGTACTTCGGGATGTCTGTACTTTTCAATGAAATCCCAGAGTCCGCCCCAGTGGTCCCAGTGGTCATGCGAAATGAAAATCTTCTGAACCGCCAAAGGATTTATGTCGAGTATTTGAAAATTATCAAGCAGCGCGCTGCCGTTATCACCTGTATCAAAAAGTATATTATCATCCAAAAGACAGGAAAGCCCCCATCCGCTGTTCAGCCTGCGATCTGCAGTATTGTTGTCATAAATAATCTTCAGTTTCATATCTTTTCAATCCTGTCCGCAATTATATCATGCATATCCTTCAAAGTTTCCGTTATCTGATCATTATACTCCTTTACGTATATTTTTCGCTGTGAGACCGACTCTGCTGCGCGTTCGGAAAATGGTATTCTGGCAATAAGTTCTGCTCCTTCCCTGCTGCATAAATCCGATATTTTTCGGGAAAGCATTTCGTTTATCGTATATTTATTTATCACCACAAGCGCTTCGGTCCTAAAACTCTTTACAAGGCCGAGAATTCTTTCAAGATCATGTACTGCCGATGCGGTCGGTTCCGTTATGATTACAGCAAGATCGGTATTCGTTAATGCCGCCATTGCCGGGCATGCCGTTCCGGGAGGTCCGTCAATCATTATCAGTTTTCTGTTCTGTTCCTCTGCTGCTTTTTCTGCAGCCTTTCGGATAAGAGTAACCAGTTTTCCTGAATTATCACTGCCCGGAAACAATTCGGCATGGAAAAAGGGCTGATCATTAATCATGGATTTATACCATTTTCCGCATATTCCTGGATTAATGGCGACAGCATCTTCTGGACAGATGATTGCGCATGTTCCGCAGCCTTCACATGAAAGGTGATTAATCCTGAAGTAAGCTCCCGTTTCTTCAACTGCCTGGAATCTGCAGGCTTCCGCACATTTCCCGCATTTAATACATTTTTCCTGATCAATAACCGCTTCATAACCGGACCTGAACAATTCCGAACCTGATATATCTGCATTAAAAAGAATGTTAAGATTGGATGCATCGACATCGGCATCCACAACAATTCCGTTATCTGAAAGTGAAGCAATATTTGATGTTATGAATGTTTTTCCGGTACCGCCTTTGCCGCTTAAAAATACAACCTGCTTCATACGGCTTTTTCCTTCATGTTCTTTATTATGCTGAAGATTTCCCGGAATATTTTTACGTATTTTTTATCACCCTGCAGCAGGTTAAGCCCCTTTGAATAATCTGATGCGATTTTTTCTGAAAGGGTAATTCTTAACAGGACAGGGATCCGCTCTTCATTGAGAAAATAATCCATTTCATTATAGTAATCGTTCCATTTATTGACAATTACTCCAAAGGGTATTGCGTATGACATAATTACTTCAATCGCCGACTTCAGGTCATGAAGACCAAAGGGAGTGTTTTCAGTTACAAGAATACAGTAATCGGCTGCGCTTACCGAATTTGTCATGGTACAGGAAACTCCCGGGGCAACATCGATTATCACATTACTTTCTTCATCCGCATAATCAAGGACATCAAGTATCAGAGGGACCGGTTTTGCCTCTCCTATATCCAGAATACCGCTTACAAGCTTTATATTTCCTTTACGGTATACGGATATTTCTCCTGTCCGTCTCTCTTTTTCCCAGATTGCATTCTGTCTGCAGACCATCATGCAGGCCCCGCAGGAATGACAAAGGCCCGGGAAATGCAGAATACCGTTTCCGATAACTGTAAGGGCATTAAAGCGGCAGGCTTTTACGCAATCTCCGCATAAACTGCATTTTTCACTGTCTATAACCGGTATCTTTATTGAACTTTCCTGAACAGCTGTTTTTTCGCCGCCTATAAAAATATGAGCATTAGGTTCCTCAACATCGGCATCAATAAGCACAATTCTGCCGCTTAATGCCTCTGCAAGTGAAACAGCAATTAATGTTTTTCCGGTACCGCCTTTACCGCTTGCCACAGCAATTTTCATTATTTCTTTCCAGTAGATTAATTACGCATTCCCTGGTGCGAAGCTCCTGTTGCACCATCAGCTTTACTGTATTCCCCTGCTTTCAGGGCTTTCAGCACTTCGGCAGCGTTTCCGGAACATCCCGTATAAACATCTATTCCTGCAGCCTTAAGCGCTGAAAACGCATTCGGCCCGATGTTTCCGGTTACGACACAGTCAGGTTTTTTCTGCGCCACAAATCCTGCGGCTTTTACTCCGGCGCCCTCACCGGATGCGGCCTGATTTTCAAATGCTTCATATTCACCGCTTTCTGAATCCGTAAAAATAAAATACCGGCACCTTCCGAATCTCGGATCAGAGTCAGAGTTATTTTGACTCCCGGCGGCTGTAATGCATACCTTCATTATTAATCTCCTCCATGATGTCCGTGCGTACAGTCGCTTCCATGCCTTTCGCCCAGGTGCTGCGGCCTGCACAGACTTTCTCCGCTTTTTATTTTTCCTTCCGAGAAATCCTTAATTACGCTTTCCACCCTGCCGGTTACTCCAAGATAATATTCAATTTCCATTTCATCAAAAAGCATAATTGCACGTCTGCCCATACCTCCTGTAATAATTGCCGAAACATTCATTTCCTTTAAAAAAAGAGGTATTTTTCCGGGCTCGTGCCCCGGATTGGCTACTGTATGGATTTCAGCGGCTTTGCCATCCATAATTTCTGCAATTGTAAATTCGGGACAGCGCCCGAAATGGGCCGAAACCATACCATTTTCTGTAGGTACTGCAATCTTCATAGGTTCTCCTTATTGATATTCATTCTCATTTAGACCGTAAAAAAAGCGGCCGGTTTATTGCTGGCATTCATCACAGATCCCGTAATACTGCACAACATGCCTGCGTATTTTCATTCCGTATTTTTTGCCGAGGCTTTTTTCAATTTTCCTGTGCATTTCGCATTCTTCGTTTGAAAAATCAGAATAACGTATCACCTTGAAACATTTTTCGCATACTATCTGATGATGATGCGTTTCCCCGGATTCTTCGGCAAGCTCATACCTGGCCTTTCCTTCACCAAACTCATATCGTGTTACAACGCCGATTTCAGACAGGAGACCGAGTGTCCGGTAAACTGTAGCAAGCCCTATGCCGGGAAAGTCTTCTTTCAGCCTGGAAGAAATATCCTCTGCGCTTAAAAAATCCTTTGCTTCATCGAGTATATTTGTTATAATCTGTCTTGGAACGGTCATGCGGAGTCCTCTCTGTCTGAATTCATTCCGCATGTCACGGCAGCAGAAACCCCTGCCGTGCATTCCTTTATTTCCCTGATGCATAACACCTCTATTGATAATATATATCTATTGAGAATAATTGTCAATAAGAACGCATTTTTTTCAGGATAATGTCTTTCTTATAAAGTTCTCAAAGGGCAGACTGAACAGGCAAAGGCTGTCATCATTCCGTCTGCACAGATAGCCTTTTTCTTCCAGGCTCTCGGCGGCGGGAGATTCTGTTTTTCCGGCTTTCCCGGACAGTATCTGTCTGATTTTCTGCTGTTCATCCCTGGGCAGGGTCTCCCAGATATATTCAAAATGAGGCTCAGTTTCCTCCCTGAAAGAAATTTGCACATCCCTCGGGACGCTTTTGTCCTTAAGGTCCAGAGCTTTAAGTTTTTCCATTTCCAGATAATCAAGCCACGACGAACAGGCCATTTGCAGGAAAAAAGGATACAGCCCTCCCATTTCCAGGATTTTTGGACTCAGAGGTTCAAGCGGGATTCCCCTCTTTTCGGAAGGTTCCTTAATCAGCAGCCTTGCTTCCTTTTCCCTGAACAGACCGGGATGCTGTGCAGAAAAGATATTGAAAAAAGGAGAATCGGCTATTTCATGAGACATACACATGTCTTTCAGATTCCTGGCCGAAGCCGTAACAAAGGCTATCCTGTAATTATTAGCCAGTGAACGGAAAAAAGAATAAAAGTCAGCCTTGATTTTCTCATTCTTGGTTACTGATTCAAATTCGTCAAAAAACATTATAAACTTGTATCCTGCCGAATTGATCTTTTCACAAAGGGAAAGCATCCCGTCAAAATCAGGCTTGATTGAAATTTTTATATTTCCTTTAAGCTGCTTTTCCAACTCCTTGAAAATAACAGCAATAAGGTCGTTTGTTCCGAGAGAACGCATCTGCTGGAAATCAATAAACAGGAAAATATATTCTTCGGGATTTTCCATCAGCGCAAGCCTTGTCGAAGGAAAATTCAGGTAGTTTAAAAGTGAAGATTTACCGATTCTCCGTTCACCGATAATTGATACCGACTGGGGACTTTCGGATGATATCCTCTGAATAATCTTTTTTATAATACTTTCCCTGCCGAAAAACATATCCGGATGAGGGATCATGACCCTGTTCAGATAGGGGTTGCCGCTCAAAGTAAGCGGCTTGATGTTTCCGGCAAGTTTCCTAAGGTCAGCATTTCCCTTTATTTCTATTCCTTCCCTGCCTGACGAACCGGTACCGCCGGGGCTCCCTGCAGTATTTCTTGTACTCCAGGATGCCATAATTTCATCACTGTTTCTCGCGTTCCAGTTGACAATATAAAAATCGATCTTCCTGTCTTTACCTTTTACATAATCGCTTCCCAGAAACACAATGGAAAAGGCCTTTTCATCTATTCTGTCTTTCAGCGAAGAAGATATGATTATTTCATCCGCATTTGCCCTGGCCTCAACCCTTGCGCTGGTGTTTACCATGTCCCCGAACAGGTCAACACCGTCTACTACGGCTTCTCCGAAATGAAGCCCCATCCTTACTTTTATTTTATGCGTACCATCCTGTTTTTTATTATAGTCAGACAGTTTTTTCTGCATTTCAACTGCGCACCTGACGCTTTTTTCGGGATCATCAAAGCTTGCCATTATGGAATCGCCTATTGTCTTGATTATCCTGCCTTTATATTTTTCAATTACCGGAAACAGAAGATCATTATGGGTCTGAATCATCTGCCTTCCCCTGATATCCCCCATGGTTTCAAAATAACGCGTGGAATCGGCGATATCAGTAAAGAGAAGAGTAACCGGCTTTGTGTAGTTTTCCTTTATCTGTTTATCAATTTCATCAACAAGTTCCTTGCGTTTTCTTAAAAGGTCTTCGATATTTTCCATATTTTTATATCCTGGTATCCATGTCTTCCATAAATCTGTCTCTGCCCTTAAGCATTTTCACAGTCAGGTTTTTTTTCAGAAAAAGCTTGAACAGCGGCGAGAAACAGGTGATTTCATCTTCATCCTCAACAAGGAAACCCTGCTTAATAAGCGGACGGAAATGATGTGCCTCTCTCGGGTCCGGAACTTTATCACGTGACAGCGTTTTCAGCACCTTGAATGCCT
>CAZKOK010000192.1:0-7586 GCA_964554355.1 uncultured Spirochaetia bacterium
AAACTTACCATTTCCGTTGTTGAAATATACCTCACTGGATATTGGATCAGAATAACGACCTGTAGCAATAAAAATATCTAAATTATTATCAGCATTTAAATCTGCAAGTGCAACTCCAAAGCCATTTGATCCCAAATCCTGATCAGTTTTATAGAAATTTCCGTTTTTATCGTTTAGCCACAACTCGTTTTTATATGATACATCCCATTCACCTTTTACAATAATTGCATCGGGAAAACCATCTGAATTGACATCTCCAAATGCAATATCATTTATAATACCTGTTCCAAAACTTTGATTATTTTTAGTAAACGACACCTGTGCATTAGCAGTACTTATGAATAAGTTACAAAACAAACAAAGCATAAATAAAAGATTTAATTTTTGGGTATACATAATTAATGATAGGAATTTCTATAATCCCCGTCAATCAAATTCTCCGGAAGTGCAATTAATTTCAGTTAAAAAATCCGGGAAATCAACTGTTTACTGCATTTTCGCCGTAAAAAACTTCCACTGCCATGGAATCCCGTTATGTACACAGCCGCATAACAGCAAAACAGCATTTTTATCTACTGACAGGGCATACTACTCCTGTCCTGGCATTGAGAACGAAGAATTAATTTGATATTTGATTATTGCCCTGAAAATAATCCCTTGAAAACAAGCCTGGCTTATTTGATTATAACCCTAATAATAATCCCTTAAAAAGAAGATGAAGTCCTTATTGCTATGGACAAAATAAATTACCTGAAAAAGAACGTATATCCTGTTGATGAAAATATCATTAACAGGATATACGTTCTTTATCAATCATTTTCAAGTATTCTTCAGCTTTATCCGGACTATCACTCCGATATTCTGCGAGGGCAAGATACAGACTATTCAGCTCGTGCAGTAAAAAGGTCATTCAGGGAAAACCCTAAAGTGAACACTCCCTCGGGATACATGATATTTTCCAGCCAGCGTGACGGCCGCAGGCGATAGCTGAAATTCAGGTCCAGATCAAGTTTGTCCATGCGGAACGTAAGACCTCCCATGACGCCGTACCCGAAGTCGTCGGATGAATTCAAATGGACATAGGACGCCTCTCCTCCCAGCCGGACGGAAAACCAGTCCGCAAAAAAATACTCGGCCGCGGGAACGATACGTCCATAATAATACGGCCGGTCGAAACAGATATCATTGAGCTGCTTCAGAATTATGAACAGGTTCTTCCCGGCTAATGTAATAGTAACGGTATTTTCTACAAAAAGGGGCAGCGTCAGCGGATCCTGGTAGACGCCCTCGATTACGGGTACCATCCTGCCGGTGCAATAGCCAGCCTGCACATCATAAACCACGCTTTTATCCTCATTCCTGAACATGGCGCCTGCCTTGAAACTGAAAGCAGGCTGCAGGTTGTCCTCCCAATCACTGTAAAAGATCGCAACTGTATGACATTCCATAAACGCGGCTACGCCCAGACCTACCGACCAGAATTCGTTCAGCCTTACTCCTGCTTCGACCAATCCTCCCAATCCCGACTGCATGACACGATGATATCCGGAAGTGGGATTAGGAATCAGGATACGAGCCTCGTCACCCGAAACAAAATAGAACGCCTCGCAGCGTATTCCCCATTGATCGGCAATTGGAAATGAATACCCCAGCTTTATGCGGGCATCGGCTCCCCATAATTCCGTACCGTCCGGAAGAATCAGGTAATGTACCGGACCGCCGGTAAACGTTCTGAAAAATTCAATTATTAATTCAGTGTTGAGATTCAGGGTAAGATACAGCTGGTCCGTTCCCTGAAATGCCAGAGTCCCCGGATTCTGGTCGGAATAATAAGGTTCCAGCGATACCTTGAATTTGGCGGTATTCAAGGAAAGCTTGGCGAGATATTCAGCCGCTACTTCATTACCGGGATCGATCGTTTTAGCTTCGTCAAGGGCCTTTTTCGCTGTTGCCGTGTCCTTCCTGTCGTAAGCATCAATGCCTTCTGAAGTCTTGATGATCGCCTCCGGTGCCTTCTCTTCCTTTCTGTCTATTTTCGCCACGGTCTCCAGGCTGACGGATACACTCAGGCTGTCGAGCAGGGATTTGGCGAAATACGCACCTATAAAATCATAAACTGCCAGTTTATCCTGCTTCTCATCCTGCCACACTACAGCCCCGGTTTCCACGTTCACCATACGGACACTAACCAGTATGCCGGCAGCACCCATATCGATGATTTCACCGACGACCAGGTATTCTGCTGCAAGCATTTTCCCGATCAGCACCTGATTGCCGGCGTCCATCAAACCGGTAAGACTTAATTTCTGCTCCGCAATTATTTCATTCATCTGCTCACGTTCCACAATTGTGGTTTTTCCCGATTTCCGCAGTTCACCCGCTACCAGACGTGAAATCCCCTTGCCCAGGTATTTATAGTCAGGTTTGTCCGATTCGACCTTGAAATCGCAGACTGCTATGATATGTTCCTGGCCGAAAAGTGCCAGTGCGCTTAAAAAAAGAAAAAAAACGACGATTGATCTTTTCACAAATTCCTCCATTCAGACTGAGAATAATTGGCAGAAAAAGTATCAGGTTTCGACAATTATATTATTCCTTCCGGTAAGGTCGGAAAAATACCCGCGGTATTTTTCAAATTACATTAATAACTTTTTCTATTTCTCTATTTCTATTGTTATTATAACTCTGAAAACAACATTTTTCAGGAAGATAAAAAGGAAATATATAATTTTTCCGAATGCCTTTCCGTAGTCCTTGCATCAATCAGATCGTGCTCTCTTCCCGATGCCTTCCTGTTTTTTCAGCAATTCTATTTTTCAAATGTAATTCACTTCAATATCACCGTATTATTGATAATATTGGAAATGAAAAAACAACTGATTTTTGTCTGGAAAATGAGTTCATAAACAATTCTGATATATATAATGAAAAGAATATTTAATCATCTGAATGGATTCAGACATATGATGAAACTTTGCCTGCAGCCATAAATACATGGAATCTGAAACTGCTTTCGGAAAAATATCCGGAAATAAATGAACTTATCAGTGCTCTTTTTCTGGATTATTATAATCTGAAACAAAAAAGAATTTCCCGGTACCATGTTGCCGGGTTGCCTGGGCGAGCAGTAAACCGCAGGTTTACGACCAGCCGCATTCAGGATTGGTACAGCGGATTCTGACAACGCCGTTTAAATAATTACCGCAGGAAAGAAAATGTCCACCAACATTCATGATACGGTCAAGATGAAACTTGCCGTATTTGTCAGCATATTGTTCTTCATAGACATCACAGAAATCGGTAAAATGTTTCTCGAATATAGTGTGGAGGAAATTCCTTCCCCGGGGAATATAGCTTTGGGATTTGGATTGAAGTGCTGTTGAAACAGAATTTGGCACATTACCATATACATAGAGATGTGTGCTGGTGCTTCAGAATTTCTTGTATTTATGAAGGCAGAGTGATTGAAAATTAAAATATCCGGTGTTTACTTGTTATAAGCACTTTATTATCTATTACAAAGGTTTTCTTCTGACTGCTGCTTTTTCCGTTTTCCATTTGGTGTCCTCTCTGGTTAATAGTATAAACTAAAGCAGAAACTTTTACTGCTGAAAATCGTAAAAGGCATGTACTGTGATTTTGAATTCCGGAGGGTTACATCATTTTGACAGTATATCACCGGGAATGTTTTATTCAGAAACAGCCTGCACTCATACCTGTATTATTCGCCCTTTTCGTAGAGTATTCAACATTCTCGTCGAATAACCATCGTGATTGCAGAATAAATAATATTATTTCCGTGCAATATAACAAATTATACAAACAAAAAAACATGGCACGCTTTTTGCAGTTACATAGTTGCAGCATAAGGAGAAATATTATGAAGAAGATTGTATTTATTTTTATGGTTATCGGACTCCTGTTTTCATGCAACCTGAATATGGACACCGACCCCGGCAGCAAAAACGAATCTGCCGCTGGCGGTGATGAAATAGACAATGAAGGCGAATACAGAGCCGTAGTTATTGATGAAGGCTCAGTGCTTGCCGCCGACGCTTCCCCGGAAGAAATCTATTCTGCAGGAACTGCGATCCTTGATGCGAAAGACGCATATATGATAGACAGCATCAGGGACGCAGAGATAATTGAGGAAGAACTTCCCGCAGGCGAACAGCGGGACCTTCTGATCAGCATTGTCTGCGGCGCATACACGCTGCAGGATGTGCAGAGTGCCTTGACAGGCATAATGTCAGATCCGGAAGCCGGAATAGCAGCAGCTCTCTCCTTCGATGAAAACATCGATGAAGACTCCACTGCCCAGCTGAACGGCGACGTGGAATGGACAGCCGGGATAAGCGGTTCGGGCCTGCGGTTTGACAGCGAGGGTGAATTCGTCTCCCTGCCCGACTCGGACAACCTCGATCTCCTGAGCGAAGAAGCTTCCATCGAAGTGTGGATTTACCCGGAAAACAACATAGCCGCCGCAGGCATCATTCATAAGGGCACGGCTACTGATTTCTCGGACGAATCCTACAGCCTGCAGTACAACAATCCCGGGGAGATTGCCATGATATTCACAAACGAAGCTGGCACTGCGACCTATGTTATCTCCGATGAACCGTATCTTCAGATAAATCAGTGGCACCACATCGTAATTGCCTGGAACATGAGCGAGGTCCATATGTACATCGACGGAGCTGAAGTCACCAGTCTGAAATACTACCAGAACGGATGGAAGAGTACGCTGCCGGCTGATTTCGCACCAATAAGGGATTCGGACGGAGACCTGATGATCGGATCACAGCCGGTCCCCGGCTATCGATTCGAAGGTGTTATGGACAACCCGGCGCTCTACAGCCGGATGCTGACAGCTGAAGAGGTTGCCGGAACCTACCAGGCGCTGACGAACTGAAATTCAATGCGGCAGGCTTAACGGGATTTACCCGGGTAATACACCGGGATATCTGACGGACTGCCGCTAATTTACAGCAACCGGAACGCCGGCCCGCATTTACAATCAGCAGCGCTCAGGCTCCTGCAATGTTCAATCCATGGGTCGGGATTCTTTTCCCTTCGTTTTTAATAATGACCTGTTATCCGTTCCGGCAGGCACCTGTTCGGTGTTTGACGGGAAACCGGTTGAAGTGATGAAAACACTCCTGGAAACTCCGCACAGATCAAGCGACCCGGCAAAGTCCCGCACCATCGAAGCCGGCACCTTCGTGTTTCCGGCAAAGCGCTTGGCCTGGAAGTATATTTTTTCTATTCCCGGCGTTCGCATTGATGGAGTTTTACACAGACCCGGCGACAGCCTTAAGCGGATTGTTCCGGGACCGGGAGTATTCCTGAATATCCGGGAAAATTACTCCGTTTCCCATGTAAGTGAATATTGCCGCATTTCTCCCGAGCCGTTTGTGGATACGGCAACGACATAATACTGACCGCTGACAGCGTTAAAGGTGACCGTGTTTATGAAGTCATCGTTTCCATCGGCATCAGAAGTGATTAGATTCTCGCCGATATCGAAAACATATAGTATCATCTCCGTTTCGTGGCCATCCGGGCGGCCGACATTGATGGTTGTATCACCGCTGAGATCCATCAGGTAATAGTCAAGGCCATCGTCATAAAAATTGGCAAAGATCAGAATCATGTGGGAACCTTCCGTAATATAGGCAGCCTGACCAAAGGAATCATTTTCCTCGTAATCATCAGGCTCCGCGGACATTCCGTTCCAGTCACAGCCGGACAGAAAGCAGACAAAAAACAAGGCAAATATTACTGTAATCCTTTTTATAATTTCTTTCTCCCGCATGGATAATTTATAGCGCGTCTGCAGGCGGAAATCTGTTGCCGCAAAGCAATTGCGATTTCCGTTTACAGACATTTACCAAACAATATAATACCTTTTCCGGAAAAAACAGTATCCCGGCTGAATTTTCAAAGCATTATTTCTGCATTAATCAGGTATTATCTTCAGCGGGACCGTAATACTTTATCAGAATCACTCTTTGCCGAAACGAACGTTATCGAATTTCGCCCTTTTATAGTATTCATCAGCACTGCGGCCGTCCCCCAGTTCATAATAACAGCGGGCAAGGTTGGCTTCAATCCAGGGATTTCCGTCATGCTGTCCGTTCGCTTTCAGGAAATGCCGTAATGCGTCCTTGCGTCGCCCGGATCTTCCTGTCACTGGCTGTTTTTCAGATTTCGCGAATTATTCCCTATGATCAGTTGAATCGTTTGCTTGTCGAGTGAAAACAGGGGCGGCAATTCTGCATTATATACCTCAAGTTCATTCAATATTCTCTGTCCGTCATAAAAATCGAGTTCGTATCCGTGTTTTCCATATTCCTGAATCAACTTCCCGGAAGGCTTGCTGAAGGAACCGCTGGTTGCGATATAAATCTTTTTCGATTCGAACAATATGCCTGCCCCTGCCACGCTCCTGACAATGTCTACACCTATCTTCTGCTTTTTGTATTGCTTGCACTCCACGATTCCGGCGATTTTCCCCTTCGGGTCATAAAGAAGTATGTCAGCGCCTCCATCCCTCGTTCTTTTGGTAATTTGCGTATCAAAATGCTGATTTTTAAATATGTCCGAAACCAGTTCTTCAAACTTCCAGGAACTAATATCATTGATTTTATCGGGGAATTTCTTCAGGCAGGAAGCCAGCTCCCCGACACTTAATTCAGGTCCGTTTATATCGAACTCTTTTAATACCGCAAATTCCTTATGAGGCCTCCAGTCTCCGCCAATATCCTTGTCAACCTCGCACTTGCTGTAATATCCGCACAGAGGGCATTTTGTCTCATAGAACTCCCAGTCCTGCCCTTCAATCTCACTCGTAAATACCATCCGGGTATTGCACCAGAAACAGCGATGACAAACGTCTATCGATGGAATCGGGCCCATGTCAATGTATGATTCGCTTTCCCACCAGAACAGATAATCCGGTTTTTTATTCACGGTACAAAATGCTCCTTTCAGCCTGTAACCGGGCTTAGGAAAAAGTCCTGAATATGCAGACAATCCTTTCATATATTATAACGTAATCCGGCTATGACTCAATTGTCATTTTTCGGCTTTTACGAAAAATGACCGCCATTCCTATTATGATCCTGTTATGAGAATATACAGGAAACACGGTAATAAATAAAACCGCATACCCCTGCCGCCATACTCCGATCGGCAATTCATTCAACCAGGATATACATCTCTCTGCTCGAGTGGGTTATTTCTATTCCCCGTTCATCCCAGACCCATACCATCCAGTAATATTCATTGCCTATAATAAGCGGCGTCGGTGGGCTTCCGGTCTGCATTTCGCCGTTTATGACATCGACGCCATCATTAAAATATACCATTCCCGGACGGCCCGTGTCCTGCACGATACTGCACCAGGCCCACACGCAGTCGCTGATATTAATAATTCTGTGAGGATTTGTCCTTGCGGAAATTCTTTCGCTGAAAACTCCAAGGCATACATAGGGCATGCCCGTGGTGACCCACGCAAACGAAGGCGTCGGCGTATTGTCCGCTTCGTATGCTTCGATAAGGATGGTATCCGAAAAAACCTGATT
>CAZKOK010000193.1:0-3736 GCA_964554355.1 uncultured Spirochaetia bacterium
TTATGGAAAAACGTTTCATAAATATATATCTCCGATAGAGATGCTTGAATCATTCTATATCTGCAACCGGCGTTTTTCAATTATCTTCTTTTTTCCCTTCTGTTTTTTCAGAGGGTTGTTTTTCTCCGTTTATGTTAATGATAAATACAGCAGCTGCTGCCAGTACTCCTCCGATAATTGTCGGCAGTGTCGGGACTTCTCCGATAATTATCCAGCTTGAAATAACAGCACTTACCGGTACGGCAAAAATAAACGAACTGGCCCGCCTGCTTCCGAGTTTTGATGTGCACAGGAAATAATAGGTGGTGGCAAGCGCAGTAACTATGACCGAAAGATATATGATATTAAGCCAGAAGGAACTGTCATTCGGGGCGGTGAAAAGATCTCCGCCTGCAAGCGTAAAAACAAATGCAAATAATGCTGAAAATGCATAAACGTAAAAACTGTAAATAATGAAATGGATCTGCTTCTGAAGATGGGAACTTATCAGTGTGATAAATGCCCAGAGTAACGAGCCAAGCAGGAATACAAGGTTGCCGCTTTGCAGAAGGTCGGACATTGATACTTTCCAGATTTCAAGCATTACAAGCCCTCCTGCAAAGCCTAGTAAAAGACCTGCTATCTGGATAAGGCGGCTTTTCTTTCTGAAAATTATCACAGTCAGAAGATAGGTCAGAATCGGGTTCATTGTTGTCACAAGGACTCCTCCTGCTCCGGGAAGTCCGTTATGCAGTCCGCTAAAAAAGCACATATTGTAAAGGAAGAGCAGAAGTCCGCCCAGTCCCAGCCAGGCAAGGACGGAAAGGGAAACCCTGATTCCGGTTTTGAAGATAAAGACAAACGGGATGGTGCAGAGGGTCGTGAACAGAAAGCGCAGGAAAACTATCAGTGCCGGAGCCGCCGATACTGTTACGAGTTTTCCGGAAGTCCAGCTTCCGCCCCAGACTGCCATTACCAGAATCAGAAACAGCATATAGACATTGTCTTTCTTCATGATTTTATCCTTTATTCCGCTATTACCTGCATATACCAAAACCGGAAAATAGACAATATAAAAACCAAATGCAGTGATTTTTGTTATATAATAAAAAAAGTACAGGATTCCATATCAAGGGTAAGGATTATGGCAGGAATTGAAATTGCGGAAATGAAGGCTTTTACGGACAAGAAAAACCGGAAGCAGTTTATCAGACAATTTAATAACTATCCCAAAATGCTTTACAGGGACAACCCTTACTGGATCCCGCTTTTTGACATTGATATGAATAAAATCCTCGGCAGAAAGCATCCGTTTTTTCTGCATTCCGAAGGTGAATTTTTTCTTGCGTATAAAAACGGATTGCCTGCCGGCAGGATTGCTGTTTTTGAAAACAGGCATTACTGCAGCCATCACGGCAGAAAAGCAGCTCATTTCTTTTTCCTTGATTTTCCGGAAGATGCTGAAATCTGCAGTGCCCTGACCGATGCGGCCGGGGGCTGGGCCCGGAACAGAGGGCTTGATACTCTTGATGGTCCGATACTTTTCGGCGGTGTTTACGGTTCCGGAATACTGACGGATGGTTTTGACTCAATGCCGCCGATGACAATGATGGCGTATAATTTTCCCTATTATGGACCGGTCCTTGAAAAACTCGGTTTTAAAAAGTATCTGGAGCTTTATTCGGCCCGTCTTGTTCCTGAAACTTTCAGGCTTCCGGACAGGATACAGCGTGTTGCAGAGCTTGTGAGGAAGCGTTCCGAAAATCTGAATGTTCTGAAATTCAGGACCAGAAAAGACCTTAAAAGGATAGCCGCCCGCATCGGTGAAATCTATAATACGGCATCAAGCGACCACCCTGAAACGTATCCGCTGACCGTTGAAGAATTCAGTTGTGTGACAAAGGATGTCGTCAGCGCCGCAGATCCGAAACTGATGAAAGTCCTGGCAAACGGCTCTGAACCTGTCGGCTATCTTATGGCCTTCCCTGACGCAAGCCGGGCGATGCAGAAAAACAGGGGGAAAATAACTCCTGCGGGAATTCTCAGACTGCTTTCGGAAATGAAAAAAGAGGAGAGGCTGATAATCAACGGAATGGGGATCCTTCCGGAATATCAGGGCAGGGGAGGAAATGCGCTTCTTTATCAGGAGCTTGAAGACACAGTAAGAAATTCGGGATACAGGCAGGCTGAACTTGTGCAGATTGCCGAGACAACAGGACTCATGCTCAAAGACCTTCAGAACCTGGGTGCGGATATATTCAAGACATACAGGATTTATTCCATGAAGCTTTAGTCATCTGATTTGTTTTGCAGAAAAAATGGACCTGTTATTTAATAATTCCCAGAACAGCCAGAAGGCCGATCACAATTGTCACGGCTCCCGACACAATATAGAAAATTCGCACTCCCTTTTCGCCGAATTTACTCAGGAAGAATTTTGCCCTGCGCGTATTCATGAACCATTTCCACTGAAATATGCCTGCGGCAACGATGAACGCGCCGGCAACCATTATGACTATTCCTATATTAATCATTGCAGCCCCTCTAAAAAGTTGAGATCAGGGTTACATCTTATATCTGTTGGCGGTTTGATTCAATAAATTTTACTACCGATTACGCGGATTACGCAGATAAATATTTGTGTAAATCGTTAAAAGATACAATCTATGCCTGTTCAGACTGGAATTCCGCTAGAATATATGCGATTTACCCAGAAAATCCGTGTAATCCTATGTTTTTTCCTTTCCTTACAGACTCATGGGTAATAGTCAGGATATAATGACAAAGAAGGTTTTTTAAAGTAGTTTAATATTTAAGAGCAAAAAAAATGAAAATCGAAAGGCTTATTTCCATCCTTATGCTTCTCCTAAGCAGAAAAAAACTCACTGCAAAGGAACTGGCGGATTACTTTGAAGTTTCGGTCAGGACTATCCAGCGGGACATCGATTCACTCTGTGAAGCCGGTATCCCGGTTTACGGGGATGTCGGCAAAACCGGAGGTTATCAGCTTAGCGGAAATTACAGGCTGGACAGGGGGTTTCTTACCGGGAAGGAAATGGATGCGCTTGTGACAATGCTGAACGGCTTCAGTGATACGCTGTTCGGCGATTCGGTCAGGACAATTCTTGAAAAGATCAGCGGGACGCAGAACACTGCTGTCAAAGATGCTATCCGTATTGATCTTACCCCCTGGGGACCCGGTGGGGAGTTTACAGGCAAGTTTTCCGAAATAAACCGGGCAGTGGAACAGAAGAGGCTGATCCGCTTTGAATATTATGATCTTTTCAATAACAAAACAGAAAGAACGGCGGAACCTTACAAAACCGTTTTCAAGGGGGCTTCGTGGTATGTATTTGCTTTCTGCCTGCTTCGCGGCGACTACCGGCTGTTCAGAATCGGACGGCTTTTCAGCCTCGAGATTCTTGACAGCCATTTCAGGGACAGGGAAAATGTGCCCGATCCGGATGCGCTGTTCAATCTTGAGTCTGCAAGGGCTGCAAGTCTAATCAGGATTAAATTCAGTCCCGAAGCAAGAGGGAAAATTCCTGATTTTTTTGATCCGCGGGAGGCCAGGGTACAGGAAGACGGTTACATCCTCTATGAACTCGAAATGCCGGTTGATGAATGGCTGATAGCTGTTTTTCTCGGCTTCGGGCCCGATGCCGAAGTCCTTTCGCCCGAATCTCTTCGCGATGAACTGAAAGAGAGAATAAAAAAAGCAAATTCAGTATATTCCTGATTTTAATTACGACATACA
>CAZKOK010000193.1:3746-7514 GCA_964554355.1 uncultured Spirochaetia bacterium
ATATTAGATTGTAAGGAGTTTTTTATGGAACAGAAATTTTGCCAGAGCTGCGCAATGCCGTTAACGGATCCTTCAATGCTCTCCAGGGAAAAAGACAAATCTGTGAATGAAGATTACTGCAGATACTGCTATGTAGACGGAGGATTCGTAAAGCCGGACCAGACCATGCAGGAAATGATAGATTTCTGCGTGCCCATGATGACTAAGCAGGGAATGCCAGAAAAAGCGGCCCGCGATCAGCTCAATGCCTTGCTTCCGAATCTGAAAAGATGGAAATAACCGAATCCGGTGGACTGTCCGGAAAACGGACAGTCCACTGCCGGTTATTGAGTTATGATTTTGCAGCTTCAAACTGTCCTGTTTCTGGAACAGCTTCCTTTGTTGAACTGGTTCCGGTCATTGCAGTTCCTGTATCATTGGTGACAGCGCTTATATCAATATCAGGAAGACCGCCGACCGTATTTTGTAAAACTCCGGTAATTGAAGTTCCACTAATTTCTGCCGAAATAGAATATTCACCAACCGGATTCCCGTCATAAGATAAAATTGCAGTTCCGGATATGTTTTTACCGTTTTGCGTCAATTCAAGATTAAGACCATATTGAGTTGACGGGTTTGAATCGTAAAAGAAAATTCCTGTATAGCTGCCTGCAATATCAATGGGGAGCTCACAGGCAAACATAAATAAAACAAGAAATAAACCGAGAACCAGTGCTGTAATGCGTATTGAGTTTTTCATATTTCCTCCTGATTTGCCATATCGTATTGATTTTACCGATTAGTCAAATTTATTATCAGATATGAATCCTGATAAAATATACCGGAATGCTGTTAAAACCCGATTTCACCGATAAGCAGAACTTCTTCCTGTTCCTTGAGTCTGACGGTTAATGATTCCTTTTTCTGCCCGGGTCGTCCGTAATCGGTATAAACGTCCACCTGAAGCGTTATGGTGCCGCTCAGTGTCAGGGCATGTGATGAATAGTAATTCACTTCAATTTTATAAAGTCCCTTCATGGCTTTTTTCAGCAGGTATTCTTCCGGTCCGTAACCGTCAGTGAAGTCCCTGGAAAAGTTGCCGCCGATTACGGTCGATCTGTTGGCGTAATAGGCTTTTTCGCCGCTGGGCTCGGTTACCCAGAGGTCCATGTCTGTCAGGTCTGCGTCCCAGGTAAGGATTATTCTTATGTCGCAGTCAAGATTCTTGATGAATCTCTGGTCGATATCATAATCATGCACATTGAAATTATCCATGCCCGCAATTATCGAGTTCATCTCTGTAAGCGCGATAAGTTCTATTTCAAAGAAACGGTCCCACGGAGTTACGACTACCTTGTAAAGCAGTTCGACTGCTTCCTCATATTCTTCAAGATCCACAAGCACAAGCGCAAGGTCCCTGTATGACTGAGGTTCTTCGGAACGCAGGTCCAGGACTATTCTGAATACCGGCTCGCTCAGGCTGTATTTTCCGGTCTGCTGCAGCCGGTGTCCGAGGTTACGGAGCAGTTGCGGGTTTTCAAGTTCCATCTCTGCAATATTCGACCAGATGCGGACAGCAAGATCCGGCTGGTTTCTTTTTTCGAAAAAGTCGCCGCAGTCAAGATAAAACGACGGGGCAGAGCCGTATTCGTCTTTGAACTGAAGATAGGTTTTATACGGGTCCGATGATTTATCCATTTCAATAAGGTATGGCGTTTCGGGGTCCCATTCGTTTATGGATATTACGCTTTGGTACTCATCATCTTCCAAACCGTCCATGCTTTTCTCTGATTCGGATACAGCGTCGGTATCCATTTCTTCTCCGCTGCCAAAGCCTTCGGCACTCGAGCGCATGACTCCGGATTCTTCATATGCATCCGGCATCATATCATAAAGCATTTCTTCATCGACATCTGTTTCGGACCTGATATCTTCTGCAGCAGACGGCAGAGGCGCTTCTCTTTCGAGTTCTTCCTTCTGCTTTTTATCATTTAAGGAGTCTGCATCATATTTGAATTCGGTGTTCCACCAGTTCATCCGCTGCTCCCATAATGCAAGGATCTGTTCAATCTTCTGTTCTCTTGTCTGTTCCTTTTCATTGCCGATCATCTGGATTGCATCAAAATAAACCCGCCTCCATCCCGGCATGCTTTCGGGCGGAGCAATTTCATACAGCAGATACTGTTCGGCCGAGTCCAGCACTATAAAAGAAGTGTCGGGAGTTACAAGCGAGTATTCCCTTCCTGTCTGCAGAATACTTTCGCTTTCGGTTTCCGGGTTTAAAAGTATTTCCTCGATTTTTTTCTGACCGAAAAAAGTCCTTGCAAGATTTCCTTCGGCTTTGAAACTGTCCGATAGGGCCAGCTGTTCAGTTGTACCGTCGGGGAGAGTTACAGAGAAAGATGCATTACCGGAGAACTTTCCTGCTGTAACAAGAAGCCCGTTCTGCGGCGACTGGTTCGCCGGATAAATTTCGAAGATGTTTTTCATTGATCCCTTTTCAATGGAATAAACCGGCGGAGGATTTATAAAATCAGCGACAGCGTTTTCCATTGTACTGTTCTCAAGATTTACATAAACACCGCCGGTAGATTTAGCCAGATACTTCATGAAAGTATAATCGGCGCCGCTGCCGACTGCTGCTGTGTACAGCGGAACATCTGGTATATTGGCTTCACTGCTTCCGAAATTGCTTACCCCATCGCTTATAAGCACTGAAATGCCGCTTTCTTTTTCCATTACAGGAAGGCTTTTTAAGGCTGTTCCTCCGTCATAATTAAGGTTTTCAAGGTATGCCTCAAGCTTTGAACTGTCTCCGTCCTTTATAATAAACTCTCCATGATTTTCAGCTTTGTCACGGATTACAACAAGAAATACGGTTGCATTTTCCCATTGCCCAAAAAGCATCTTCAGAAAAGAAACGGCTTTGTCCCTTTTTTCCTTGTCCATCGAAGAGGATGCATCCCAGTAGAGTGTCAGCCGGTCAATATTACTATCAGAAGAATTAACCTGAGGTTCGGTTTTTCTGAAATATGTAAAATATGAGTAGCCGTCCGGTCCTTTTTCGATAATCAGATTGTTGATTTTTATATCCGGGAGGATTATTTTCAGGCTGCCGGTTAAATCTGCGTTCATTTTTTCAGCACTGATGATATATGAATCGCGTACGGCAGTCTTTTCTATGCCGTCAAGCCCCTCGGCAATTACTGCCGGTGCGCTGGCGGCTTTCACAACTTCCACATAAAGCGAAAACATATCAATTATCCCGCTGACAGGCAGCGGCAGTGAAAAAACAAGCCTGTTTTCCTGCGAATAGAGTGAATTGATATATCTTATCCGGACAGTTCTGTATCCCTGCGCAGGAAGGGGGAATACTCTTGTTTTAAAATTATTGCCTGAAACTTTTTCCAGAAGTCCCGGATCAATGCCCTGTCTCTGTATTGTTTCAAAAACCTGCCGGCCCTTGTTTTTTTCAACAACTACGCCATCAATCATTTTGCCGTTTACATCAAGCGCATATCCATTGACTGCAGCTCCTTCAGGCAGAGGAATGTAAAGTTCACCTGAAAGGATCCTGTCTGTGTGATTGTAAAAAGTGATTGTCATTTCCGTTTCGGCAAGTCTGCCGTTGATTATGCAGTTTATATCAAGGTCTGAGATTCTAAGATTGCCGTATTCTTCAGTTGATAAGGTTATTCTGTCCTGGGGCCAGCAGAGAGCTGATATCCCTAGAATAATTATCAGTACAAGGATCCTTTTCATATTTATCTCCTGCTCTGTTCTATTTAT
>CAZKOK010000194.1:0-1208 GCA_964554355.1 uncultured Spirochaetia bacterium
CACGCCTTTATGAAATGGCAATTAAAGACGGAATGACAGGTCTTTTTATAAAACGTTATTATTTCAACAGGCTTGAAGAAGAGTTTTCCCGCTCAAAGAGGTATAAAAGAGACCTTGCCCTTATCATGTTCGATCTTGATTATTTTAAAAGATGCAACGATACTTACGGCCATCCATTCGGTGACAAGGTATTGATAAAGATTGCTGAAATAATAAAGGCAAGCTGCCGGAGTTCGGATGTGCCGGCAAGGTACGGCGGCGAGGAATTTTCGGTAATAATGCCCGAAGCGGATGCAAAAAACGCGCTGGTTGTGGCCGAAAGGGTCCGTGAAGAAGTGGAGCAGGCGGAATTTTACCGCGGAGAGACAAAAGTCAATATCACCATTTCGGCAGGCATTTCATCCCTGCACGAGCATGATCCGGAATGCTTCCGCACGCTTATCGATTTTGCCGACCAGGCCCTGTACATGTCAAAAAATAACGGCAGAAACCAGGTTACAATTTTTGTGCCGGACCATTGATTTTGTTTGTCTTTTTAATAGAATTAAATAAGTAAGGCCGGAGGCATATATGGTAAAAATGGAAACAGTAAAGGAAAAAGCCAGGATTTTCGGAATCAGTCCCGGTAAATTGAAAAAAGCGGAAATAATCAAGCGTATTCAGGAGGCTGAAGGAAATTTCCCCTGCTTCGGAACAGCTGTCGGAGGCTGCAGCCAGACAGACTGCATATGGAGGGAAGACTGCCTGAGCTGACTGAAAACACAGTCTTTCAGGATCATGTTATATCAGGTATCGTAGCCAGATATAAACCGATGCTATTACCAGCACAATAACTGTCAGGGGTAAACTCATCTTTGAAAACTGCCCGAATGATATCGGGTTATTATTGTTTTTCCCGATTTTGGCGATTATGATATTTGCCGAAGCACCTATCAGAGTTCCGTTACCGCCAAGGCATGCCCCTATGGCAAGGGCCCAGAAAAGCGGATGGGGACCCATCCCCGATGCCCCGAAGCTTATGGCAAGTTTCTGAACGAGAGGGGCCATTGTAATAACAAAAGGTATATTATCAAGCAGTGAGCTGAAAATTGCGCTTCCCCAGAGGATTATCAGAGTTGCAAGCACCATGTTTCCGGCTGATATTTTAATAAGAAACCCCGCCGCCAGATCCAGAACGCCGTTATGTTCCATTGCCCCTATTATTATAA
>CAZKOK010000194.1:1218-7512 GCA_964554355.1 uncultured Spirochaetia bacterium
AAAAACACCGTTGTGCTCAAGCCCGGCCACGGCTATAAAAAGGCCGATAAAAAACAGAATTGAGTCCCACTCAACCGATTTAAGCAGATGATCGCTTTCAGATCGGGCAAAAAGCATCATCAGGGCCATACCCCCGAGAGCAATTATGCCGGGTTCGATGCCGAGTGCGCTGTGAAGCGTAAAGCCCGTGAAGATCAGAGCGAAAATACCGAGTGAAATGTAAAGACGTTTGCGGTCGCGCAGAGCGTTTTCCGGCAGCGCTTCCAGAACACGCAGTTTGATATTTCTGGGAATATGCAGTTTTTTGCGGATAATAAACGCGGACAGCAGAATGAATACGATGCTGATAATAATGATTATCGGACTTACGTGAATGATAAAATCATTAAACGTCAGTCCGACACGCGAGCCGATAATAATATTGGGCGGATCGCCGATAAGCGTTGCCGTGCCGCCTATATTGGAGGCCATCGCCTCAAACACCAGGAAGGGAACTGTCGGAAGTTCAAGGATCTGGGTTATAAGAATAGTCATCGGGGCTATCAGAATTACGGTTGTGACATTATCGAGTAACGCTGAAAACAATATTGTTATTGCCAGAAGCATTACGAAAATTCCAAAACCGCTGCCTTTCATTTTCTTGGCGATAAAAATAGCTATCCATTCAAAAAAGCCTGTATCTGCCAGTATGTTTACGCTGGTCATCATTCCAATCAGCAGGAATATCACGTTTAAATCGATGGAATGTATTGCTGTCTCAAAATCAATCAGCCTGAATGCTATTGCCACAAAGGCAAAGAAAATCGCAAGAATGGATTTGTCGATTTTTTCCGTTATCAGAAGTATGTAAAAGAGGAAAAAGATAATAATGGATCCTGTCATATGCTGTCTCCGCCAAGGCCTGAAATAAGGATTTTATCTATTATATTGTAACGATCTATGGAACCCAGTAATTTGTCGTTTTCAACTACGTAAAGCAGTTCCTGATCGTGGACCGTCATTTCAAAAACCATTTCCATAAGTGTTGCATTCGGTCTGATAACAGGGGCTTTCTGCTTGAATTTAAGCTGACCAACCTGGATTTTCTGGTCGACTTCGAAATATTTTTCAAAGGGGTTCATGTATTTTATAAATGAAATGCTGTGCAGCGTGTTGAAGAAATCAGGAAGCTGATATGAAAACAGATCGTGGCAGGAAAGTTTTCCAATAAGACGGCTGTTTTTGTCAATTACAGGCAGTGAATCGACATGGTGTCTGTGCAGTTCCCTGGCCGCTTCGTACAGAGTCATTTCAGGTATTATGGAGTGAACAACAGGATTCATGATGTCGGCAGCAGTTATTTCCTGATCAAGTTCCTTGTCTTCATTTTTAATGAGTTCATAGAGTTCGCCGGCTGTTTCAGCCTTAAGGACATGTTCCTTAAGTTCCGGCTTCATCAGGACCGATATCAGCGCCGCCCTGAATTTTAGTAATAGCCCAGGTTTAAGCCTGGGAACAAGCGACATTATTATGATAAATACCGGCTGTTCATCCAGCGAATCAAAATCGAGTCCCTGTCTGCAGACGGCGATCTGGAAATAGGAGCCCTGAAAATTATTAAGCCTTGCATGGGGGAAGGCAAAACCCGCCCCTATGGCGGTTGTCTGTTCCTTTTCACGATGCATCAGTTCCTTAAGTATGGTATCAAAAGGGATGCCTTCATTTTCGATGCCGGTATTGCTCCATAATTTTTCAAGCAGCATCCTGATGGTGTCCTCTTTGGACCGGCATTTTTCAATTATCACAAGATCGCTGCGATCCAGCAGTTTATGCAGTTTCATTGTAATTTCCTTCTTCTGTCCGCTGCCTATTCCAGCGACTCCAGAGTCTTGTTCAGTTCAAGAATTTTTCGCGATAGATAATTATCAATTGTTTTCTCTTCCACTATATTTACGAATTTACCCGAATCATCAACCAGGGGAATGCAGTGAACTTTATACTTTGTCATTGTTTCCCTTACCGTGATCGCGGGGGTATCCGCTTTACAGGTCCTGATTACAGGTTCCATTATGTCATGGACCAGCAGAAATTCGCTGAGGGACTCGTTTATAAGCAGGGTTTTTATATTATTGAGAGATACAAGGCCCGTAATTTCCGAGTCTTTGTCCAGCACGGCATAAAAATTATTGTCACGCTGGCTGAATGCAGGCAGCACATCTTTGAGTCTTGTACCAATTTCAAAGGTCAGCGGCTTCTCATCGCTTAATTCTTTTGCTGTTATGGCCTGCAGAAAGTCATTTTCGGTTCTGTTAAGCCCGGCCTCTCCGGATTTAACAGCTGCCAGTTTTACCAGCGGTGGCCCTGCAAGCTGAACCACAAAAGTTGTAGTGGTTATGATCAGAATAATCAGCTCTCCGATGCTTCCCGAGAAAGTTTTTTCGGCAAGTATGGAAAGACCGATGGCAACGCCGGCCTGGCTCATCAGGCAAAGGCCCAGGTATTTTTTTACTGTCAGCGGCGCTTTGGATATTTTTGCCCCCAGAAACGCGCCGAGGAATTTACCTGATACACGACCGACAAGATAAACGCCGGTAATGATCAGCGAAAGAACTGTAATGTTCGAAATATTAAGTTCTGCTCCTACAAGGACAAAGAACAGAATATAAATCGGCGGACTGAATTTCTGCATCAGCTTGAAGGTGTCCAGACTTTTCCTGGGAGCAAAATTGGAAATAAAAAACCCCATACTCATGGTAGCCAGTATCACGTTGAGTCCGAGTACCTGTGAAATACCGATAAGCAGAAGCAGGGAACTCAGGGAAAAGACAAGAATCCTGTCATCATCCATAAAGCTTCTGATAAGCTTGCTGAGTCCGAATCCGGATAATGAGCCCAGAACAAGTGCACCCCCGGTTTCATAGAGCAGGATGAGGATCTGCATTCCCGCACCTGCGGAATTCTCCGATCCGCTGCCGAGTATAGCCGATGCAACTGTGCTTGCAATGGCGAAAAGCAGAAGAGCGACACCGTCATCCATGGCCACAAGGCCAAGGACCATCGTTGTCAGCGGTCCTTTCGTCTTGGCCTCCCATAATACATCGGTCGTTGCCGCCGGGGCCGTTGCCGATGAAATAGAGCCCAGCAGAAGCCCTATTGAAAGAGCTTTCCCGAAATCCCTGAACAGGAAATAACCGGCAAGCGTGACAAAAAAGCTTACTATGAAAAAAGCCGACAATGATTCGAAAATCAGAATTACCGGGAACTGTTTTCCGTATTTCTTTATCGTTTTTACCTTCAGCTCGCTGCCGATCATGAAGCCGATTATCCCCAGGGCAAAATTGCTGATCGGGTGCATTTCGTTTATCAGGTTCTTTCCTATAAGCTGAATTCCGGTCTGACCGAGGATGATGCCGATTATGATATATCCTACAACCTGGGGAAATCTGATTTTCTGGAGCAGCCTGCCGCCCAGTGCACCCAGAAAAAGAATAAATCCCAGAAACAGAAGGATATTGAAATCAATGGAAGAAATTCTTTCCAGAATATTATTCAGCATTTGTATTTCCTGTCATAAGCCTGTAGACCTCATTGGCATTTGAGGCCGCAAGCAGATCCTTTTTTTTATTTTCCTGCTTAAGCAGTGAAACAATCATTGATAAAAGGCGTATATGTTCCTTATGCTGGTCCTTGCCCACAATTATCATTACAACGATCCGGATAATTTCGTCATCAATGGAAACGTAATCCTTTATGCCTTTTTTGCTTATTCCGACTGCCATTATCGGTTCGCTGATGCCTTCAAAACGGATATGAGGTATGGCAGTCCCCAGTCCGATTCCGGTACTCATAAGCTGTTCCCTGTAGAAAATATTCTTTGTAATATTCTCCGTCAGGTTTTTTTCCATTGAATAACAGGATGAAATGCGGTCTATCAGCTCAATCAGCACCTCATTTTTATTCTTTTCTTTCAAAATACAGCACAATTCCTTTTTGAGGATATTATCTAGATTCATCTTTCAATTCCTTATTGCCGAGTTCCGCCTGTCTGATCAGACTGATGAGTTTTTCAGGACTTGCTGAATCAATCAGTTTGTCCCTGAATACGCTGTCCTTAAGCAGAAAACTCAGCTGTGACATGATTTTGATGTGAGTTGCTTCATCTTTTATGCACAGGAGAAAAATCAGTTTAACCGGCCCGTGGTCCAGTGAATCGAAATCGGTGCCTTTTCTGCAGACACCTGCAATAATTGCCGGTGCATTATCAGGATTTTCGGCAGGATGCCTGAGATGTGGAAAGGCTATTCCACCTCCGATTCCTGTGGAATGCATATTTTCACGTGTGATAAGCTTCTGAACAAATAGTGAAGAAGAGCTGATAATGTCTTTTTCGGCAAGCAAATTTACAATCTGCCGGATTACGGATGACTTGGGACCGGGAATGATGCCCGTATTGATATATTCAGGATCCAGAAGTCCCGAAATCAGAATTTTGTCTGATTTTCCGGTCCGGCCGACAGGAAGATTCATGCTTTTAATAAGCCATTCATCAATAACGGATTTGAGAAACCTCCACTGATTGCCCACTCTGGCTGCAGGAAGGGTATTGTCATGAACAAGTCTCAGAATAGTCCTCTCGGCAAGTTTAAGGTATCTTGCAAGATCGGTCACTGTCATTATTTCATTCAGCGCATTATCCATTTTTTTCACCATTTTCGGTCTATCATGTACAATATAATAATGTCAATAACATTTGTGTTAATTAAAGGATATTATTATTAATTAAATTAGTTTAAAAAATATCAGAGTGCATTAAAATACGTTAAAGTACATTATATTGCTTGCTTTAAAAAATCTTATCATCAGTTTAGGTAATGTTCCCAAGATTGTGGAAAAATATCTGTTAATTTGATGCAGGGAAAGGATTTAAGTATTCGTTTCCTGATTAGTCGATTTTGGATTTAAAAATAAGCAGATTTTTCCACAATTTCGTGAACACTATCTGCAGTTTTACCATTCAAAACAGTAATAAAAAGTGTAATAATGAATAATTATGATTTATAGAAGCAGATGGTCCGGACTTAAAATCAATTCATCGGGAGTAAAAAAAAATGAAAAAAATATTCCCGGCGGTTTTAATTATTTCAGCCTTAATCGTATCATGCGCAAACACTGATGTAAATAAAAAAGCAGAGCAGAAGACAGTTCAGCCTGGTATTGAAAAAAAGCTTTACCCGACCCGATGGAAATATACCTGAACAGGGAGATTGCGGAAAAACAGCCTTTTCATCCGCTGCTGAAAGTAACGGACATGCTTGATACTGATGATATGGAAATAGCCGTGGAGACTGAAGAATGGAAGATCGTTTTCAGCCTGCTTTATAACGGCGGAATTTACAAACTTTATGACAGGGTATTCGATCCGGAAATGAAGGACAATCTGGCTTCGGCACAGAATAAAGCTTAAGCCAGGGAGCAGTTATTGATTATGACATTTATCTGCCCGGAAGTCAGGAATATATGACTACATTGGGGAAAGTCAGGGGACCCGGCTATGCAAGTCTGAAAATTCACCGGAATGTGTAAGGATCATCCAGAAATGCCATCCCAGACTGAATAATTTTTCGGGACCCCGGCAGGGTTTTTCAGCTTTTTGATGATATTCCTGCTGTAGCTTCCGGAGACTCAGCCTGGGTAATCAGGTTTACTGCGGAATAGTCTTTTTATTACGGACTGCGCATTTTTATTGTGACAGGAAAAACAGTATGAGAAAAATTTATATGGCGGTGAGTTTTATTATGTGCCTGCAATCCCTGCAGGCCCGGATCTTTGATAAATGAAACAGGAGATTATTATGATTGAACATCTTCATGACCATATGGTTGAAGAACTCAAACTCAATACGAGGACAGATACAATTTTCGTTATTGTATCGATAACGCTGAATCTTATTTATCTGGCTGTAAATTCTGCCATTGCTTCCGACCAGTCAGTCAATATCCCTGTGATGCTGATGTTTGCAGTACTTATTATCGTTGTCAGTATTGTTGCGGAAATCGGCCTTTTAAAAGGGAAAAAGATCAGGGACAGACTGACGAAGGGGCTTATTGAAATGTACAGGGACAATAAAACAGACAAGTATTATGACAAAGAACTCATAAGCAGCCACAACGCCAGGTATAATCTTTTTAGTATTGCAGTACTGGCCACTGCACTGGTTTCCGTTATTGTTCCTTTTTTATCACTCTGAAGACGGGACAGATGCAATATTGCCCGTTGATTTTTTCGGGATTATATGCAGTATTGACTTAAATTCTG
>CAZKOK010000195.1:0-7502 GCA_964554355.1 uncultured Spirochaetia bacterium
GGAAGCCACCGGCGGGGTAGCCGGTATCATTCGCCGTCTGGGCCATCGGGAACCGGCTGTCCGTCGTGAAGCCGCTGCCAGCCTTTCCTTTATTGGAAGCACATCTGCCTTTCGCGGCATTGTATTGGCGGCCAGAGATCCGGATATGGAAGTGAGGGTCCGGGTTATTAAGGCTCTGGAAATCCTGGAGACTACTGAAGGGAATGAGATTTTAACTAAACTGCAAAATGACCCCAATAATAAGGTGCGCAAATATACCCATTGGGCACTTGAGAGGTTGAAGGCAAAAGCAGTATAATATTACCAGATAAAATGGGAATATGCAAAAACCTTTACGATATCCGGAAATGAAAAAGCCCGCCTTTAAAAGCGGGTTTTATATTTATTTCTGTTTAATTTTCAAGGTTAAGGCAGGCTGATTACACACCGAATCCGGTCCGTAGTACTGAATGGCTCCCGGGTAAGTGTACATGGTTTTTACTGCCCATTCATCTCTCTTCGAAGTGAATTTACGGAACGGTTTGCCGTCAAGTTCCACAACGGCTTTTTTAATAACAGGCTTCATGTGGCCATGTCTCTGTTCAAGATTCATCATCCTTGTTGCGAGGATACCTCCGGCTATCCATTCAGCTGCCGGTGCTTTGAGATTTCTAATGGACGACATATATCCCGCCAGACCGAAAGCAATAAGAAGGAAGGCATTGTATCCGAGCGAATAACAGTAATCAGCGTCAAAATTGGACGGGAACGCGCAGCGTCCTTCATATCCGAAAAAATGATGCTGATGGTTGAATTGGCCCTTGTATTTTCCTGAAATTTTAAGTTCGTTCAGTTTGTCTTCAACAAGCTCAATCAGCAATTTTTCAGTCTCTATACGTGAAACCTGAACATTTCCGTGCGGATCTCTGTCCATCAGGAGCTGATGCTGGATATTGCCGGGGAGAGATTAAAATATATATGAAGAATCCTTACTGAGGCTTTTGTTTATCCATTCAGCCTGATCTTCAAAACCTTTCAGTGTTGAAAAGAATTCAGCTTTGTGGGCAAGAAGGTCATTAAGCTCAGAAATGAGGATTTTGACTTCGGGAATGGATTCGATAAGTCCTTCAGGAACAAGACCTACACCGAAATTGTCCCCGCTTTCTGCTCTTTTAATTATGATATCGCAGATATAATCGACAACCTGACTGAGGGTCATCTGTTTTGCTTCAACTTCTTCTGAAATAATTGCAAAATTGGGCTGTGTCTGCAGATCGCATTCAAGCCCTATATGGGAAGCGGATCGGCCCATGAGTTTAATGAAATTCATATTTGTCATCAGTGCATTTCAAAAAACATAAAGAAGCAACTATCTTGATTGATCGATCATTACTTTCCTCTCAGAATGACCCAATTCTTTTGAATAATAAAGCATTTTAATTGATACATTTGGGAAAAGCCGTTGAAGCAGAAACAGTTTTAAATTCATTGAATATTAAATTACCCGATAAAGATCAATTAGCAACTATTACAGCAACGTTTGGTTTATTGGAACTTGAAAAAGGCAATACACAAATTGAAAAGGATCTACGGGAAGAAAAACTTTCTGAAGAAGAATTTGTGAAAAAACGCAGAACAAAAACATCTCTGCTCCTCCGCAAATTCAAAAAGTGGATGAAGGAACAGCAGAAAGTGGTTACTCCGGAGAACCTCCCTGGAAAGGCAATTTCCTACACATTAAATGAATACATCAAACTGGTAAGATATTTAAAATATGCTTATATAACTCCTGATAATAATGAAGCTGAAAGAGCAATCCGGCCATTTACTATTGGTAGGAAAAACTGGTTGTTTAACAACACCCCTCGTGGAGCATATGCCAGTGCTAATCTATACAGTTTAATTGAAACAGCAAAAGCCAATAATCTTGAGCCGAGTAATTATCTGAATTATCTGTTTACTAATATTCCTGAAGTGGAATCAAAAGAAAAGCTGGAAAAACTCCTGCCGTGGAATGTTAAAGGTAAGATTCCGCTGCTTGCTGCAAAACGGGGTTAATTTTACGCTTACGAAAAAAGCCTGTTCCGGGACGGTGAATATTATAACGGATTTCCATTGCTGATCGATTCGGAGACAGATGAAGAGTTCAGTATTGAATTTTCCGGCATTGCTTCGCTTATGTCCGAAAGCGCGGATGATTCGCAGACTGAAAGTCAGTGCTATTTTACGCTGTATGATATCGAAGGATTTTCCCGCAAAGTCGTGATTAATCTTGATCAGGACTATCCGATAATCCTCATCCTGGACGGCGAAACGGAAGTTCCGATTGATAATGTTTAGGTGGAAAGTAATAATGCTTTTCTACGCTGTGATGCCCGGTTCCTTCAATTATGTATTATTCTTGAGCCAAAAAGGATTGTTATTGATTAATAGAATTTTTTAACAAATTCACCGTATAATTAACCTTAAAGCGAGGGCACCAAATGCAAAACGGCGACAAATCAATGAGTTAAAACCTTTGTAACAGACACTAATGTACTTATAACAGGTAAACACCGGATTATTCTTTAATCGGTCTTTCGGGTTTATGAACATGCATCAGAAAAATACCGGGATGGATATTCCAGCGTACAAGGAGATGAAATCGAACATCCATTCCGAGGAACCGTCAGGCATTAATGAAGGATCAAATTCGTAATATTTACTGCTATCGTAATGAGCGCTGTTTATGCGGACATCAAAAATATCAGTCGGATATGTCAGTATGTATCCGACGCATAAATTGACTGCAAGCCTTGGGGATATGAAAAACTCCGGGGCAAGTTTAATCTTCCCTCCGAAAGTTTTGTTAAAGACAACATCCAGGCCGTCAGGTATTCAGCGACATGAATTCCGCTCTGATCCAGTTCCATCTGACCTTTATAATCCGGTTTGATACTGCCGATTTTCAAATCGATTGCTATCAGGTACTTGAGCTTGCGATTATAAAACAGCAAGTCTAAATAAAAATCATCATTATCAATCTGAATACGGTGCTGACGCGCAATAAATGTAAACCCTGTTACCAATTCAAGAAATAAACATAAATTCTGACTTAATTAATCCTGCATTTTATTCCGCAGGCGTTCCAGCATAGCTTCAACGGAATCGATTGTTTCCTGATTCAGTCCAAGCTCCACCCCTCTTTTTGAAGTATCGAATCGCTTACCTTGATTCTCCATTTCTACGGCTTCACTCAACAAAAGGTTAATTGTTTCCAGCATTTCCCGATCCTCAGGAGAGGTTTCATTTTTCTCATCCTCAAAAAAGGATCCCCAGGTATATTGGGGAAGAGATAGATCCATGTCCTTGCCCATCACCGTAAACAGGGACATGGAAAAAATAAAATCCGGCTTTTCAGGGAGCTCATAATCAGAGACCATACGGCAAAGTTCCAGATACCCCTTATGAGTAAATGATAAAAAACAGGATTCTTCCGTTTCAGTATTGAAATATATTTCGCTGAAAGGTAAGGGGCTTGCGGATTTGGGTTCCATGTGCGCAATGTTTCCGGAATATTTGATATGGAAATCCGCTGATAATTTTTTGGGTTCAAATCCCGGCAGGATTATTTCCATCCAGTTGGGTTCCAGCAGATCATTATTATTTACCACCGGAGGTGATTGCATCACCTTGTCGATTTGAAAAAAACGGCTGTAGTGCTTGTGAATAAACGCTGTGAAATCTTCTGCCTCGTAAAGGTCTTCATCTATAAACCGCATCAGGTCAAGAATATGATATGCCTCAGCCCCTTTGTACTGATGAATGATTCTGTAGCTTACCCAAATGCCTTCCAACGGCAACAGGATTGATATAATTGGTTTATCCATCTCCAGATTGGCAATGCCACGTGATTGAAGCAGCATTATAGCTCCTGTCAGCTGATCTTCAATCTCAAAAACATCCTCATCTTTCCGTTCTGTTATATTAAATAGACTCCAGACCGGACAATTATTTTTCCAGAGCTTGAGATACTCATTATGTTGAGGAAATAGCAATTCCTTTTGATTCCGGGCGAAGGCTGCCAATAAAGAGGGATCAAGGATAATCCGCGAAAACATCCAGGATGAAACCATCATTCCCTGATAGTTTTCCGGAAAGCCTTCGAAACGATCCATATAGGAGCCATGATTTTTTATAAATACTTTATCAAGCCGATGCTTTCTGATGCCCCAGGCAAAAACCTGGTCTTCCAGGTACTTCAGATTACGGTTAAATTCACGGGCGGACGCCCTTTCTTTTTCAAACATATTTTTCATTATACAATTTTTTCTATGTGCTGCAATGCGGTGATTTAAACACAGGTATAGTCATTCCACATCTTCATTGGATGTAATCAATTTGCCGGGTTTGTAATATATGCTGTTTTCAGCTCTTTTTTAATTTCAGCCGTTTCTTTTGAACCTCATTTCATAATCATGAAATGACTTCCGTTTTGTTGTTGTTATATGTATAATTTGGTAATATATTTAGTTGATGGGTAAATTTAATAAATTACTGCTGAAAATTATCAGAGCTGAATCTGACAGTAATATTCATTTCAGCGAGTTATGCCTTTTGCTTAAAAAACTGGGATTTAGTGAAAGAATAAAAGGAAGTCATCATAATTTTTATAAAACCGGAATAATGGAAAAAATAAACCTGCAAAAAGATGGGAATAAAGCTAAATCTTATCAGGTACGGCAAGTCAGGAATATTCTGACAAAATACCATTTGACAGGAGAAATAAATGAGTAACAAGTATGAAATAATTATTTACTGGGATAATACTGATAATATCTATATTGCTGAAGTTCCTGAATTACCCGGATGCATGGCTCATGGCAATTCGGAGGAAGAAGCTTTATTAAATGTAAAAGAAGCTGTTTCATTATGGATAGAAGTGGCAACAGAAAATAATGAAAAAATACCTCAGCCAAAAGGGCGTAAGCTCATATTCGCCTGATCTGATTCAGTTGTAGTTAAGGTATAAAAAGCAGTCATTTTTTGTAGAACATAAGTGCTATTATGTTTTACAGCTTTTAACCGTCATGTTTACTTGAAAAAGTGCAATGATTCCGTAACTGCCGTAAGATAATCAAATGGTAAAGGAAGGAGACATCTATATTCAGTATTACCGCAAGAACTGGAATTATGTGGACAGGGCAGAGTATGTAATCGTCAGAAAAATAGTGGACGATGTCACATTCTATTCATTCGGCATGTGTCACAAGAAGGGCGGGGGAGATTATAAACTGATCTGGAAAACAGGCGAAAACGCTTACTGTTATTTTTCAAAACCTTATAAGGTTTTAATCCAGACTCTTATAATCAATTAGTACAAACGATTACTGGTTTGAGAGTTGTTTGTTATAATGTTTTGGAGTAAAGTCTTATAATGTTTTGGAGTAAAGTCTTATAATGGTTTGGGAATAAAATTATACAGTGTTTTATTTAAAATCATTAAGGATATTAATTTGATGATTAAGATTATCAGGAGTAGATCATCATCTTTTGGAATTCTGCAAAACAGCGACTGGCCTGATTACTCAGATCAATTTTCGGAAGAAAATAATCCTATGCTTAATGAAGCCATTCTTTTTTGGGATAATCAGGGTTATTTCACTACAGGCTCATTTAAAAATAAATTGACTGAATTCTGGACAAGGACAAATTCCAGCGAATTAAATGCTGTGCAGTTTGTACTGAAATACAGGATTTGTTACAGATTTCTTTTTCGGGTTCCTTTTTTCATGGAAGTGTTTCGGTTAATCCGCTTTTTTTTGAAGGCAGCCGGGAATTGTATGCGGTAAGTGCTTATGTGAGGGCTTTTGGGAGGAAGAGAAAGAAAAAGCATATTGATATTATTCATCGGACTTTTGAGATGAATCGGGAGAGGGAGTTGGTGGGGAGTTGATTTTTAGTTTAATCCAATATATTGATAATGTGATTACCAATCCAGATTTATTTCAAATAATAAAGAAGTATTTTACTTTATGCACTCTTTAGCTGATAAAGATATTTCTGAAACCCAATAAAAGTCTGCTTAATCTGATCAACCCCGCCGAGTTCATCGGCTGCATCTGTCATGGAATGGTATTTTAATGATAGTAAAGCAGGCAATTTCTCCTGATCAAGTTCCTCCACACCGGATTCAACATATTTATTTAAAACAAAATCGATAAATTCTTTCTGTTTTTCATTTAATTCTGAAAATATTTTGTCTTTTGATTCTCTTACCCTCTGTTCCCGGGTAATAGGTTTAATTGCAAAAGCAATATATTCAAGAACATCATAAATGTCACTATTTTCGGCTTTTATTAATTGCTGCATGGTCTGTAATTCAGTTTTTACAAATCCTGCTTCTTCCAGTTTTGTTAGGAATGCTTTTCTTGTTTCCGGGACAGACCATATTTTTCGTAATTCTTTTTCACTTTTAATGAATTCAGGCAATTTGCCAAAAAGGGCCTGCAGGAATTCTTCTGCTGGTATTGGTTTTCCATCAGCGCTCCAGAAAGAAGTATCAATCATGTGCTGTATTTCACGTTCTTTACCATCACCTAGTTTTATTTTCAGCATTTTTGGTTTTATTTCGTTTTCACCGTTTTCTTCAGGATCGAGATCACCCTCCCCTTTTTTTTCAATTTGTTTTTTTTGTTTTTCTGGTTTGAATATTTCAGGAGGTTCCTCCGACTCGCCGTCCCATTCAGGATCGGCAAAATGGTGATAGGCATCAACAAAGTCATATATTGTAAAGTATTCCTTTCCTTCGAATAAACGTGTACCCCTGCCGATTATCTGCTTGAACTCAATCATCGAGTTTACCGGCCGCAGTAAAACGATATTTCTGATATTGCGGGCATCGACTCCGGTTGACAGTTTCTGGGATGTTGTAAGTATTGTCGGAATGGTTTTTTCATTGTCCTGAAAATTACGCAAGTGCTGTTCACCCAGTTTGCCGTCATTGGCTGTTACCCTGTGGCAGTAATTGGGGTCAGTGCTTTGCTTGTGCTGGTTAACAAGGTCCCGGACCAGCAAGGCATGGGCCTGGGTGGCGCAGAAGATTATTGTTTTTTCCTGCTGGTTAATTTCAGACAGTATAATTTTTACCCGCTTTGCTTCGCGTTCCTTTATTTCAATTGTCCAGTTAAAATCCTTGTCATCATAAATTTTGCCTTGTTCTACTTCACCTTCGATAACAGTGTCATCTGCGACATAGATATAATCGTCAATTGTTGTCTGGACCCGCTTCACCTTAAACGGAGTCAGGTAGCCGTCATTTATACCTTCCTTTAATGAATAAATATAAACAGGATTGCCGAAATAGTTATAGGTATCTGTATTTTTATCCCGCTTGGGTGTTGCAGTCAGCCCCAGCTGAACGGCTGGTGAAAAATAATCCATAATGCCCCGCCAGTTGCTTTCGTCATTGGCTCCGCCGCGATGGCACTCATCAATAATAATAAAATCAAAATAGTCAGCCGGATACTCACCGAAATACGGGG
>CAZKOK010000196.1:0-7389 GCA_964554355.1 uncultured Spirochaetia bacterium
CAGAAAAGCATTTTTTTACAGTATTAAGCACATGGATAGGGATTCTGATGGTTCTGCCCTTATCGGCTATGGCTTTGATAATTGCCTGCTGGATCCACCATGTTCCGTAGGTAGAAAATTTGCAGCCTTTTGTATAATCAAATCTTTCAACAGCTTCAATCAGCCCGATATTTCCTTCATTTATCAAATCCAGGAAAGAAAGGCCCCTGTGCTGGAATTTTTTGGCTATTGAAACAACCAGTCTCAGATTTGCGGTTATCATTTTGTTTCTGTTGTATTTCAGAAGTTCGTTTACAGCCTGATATTCATTAAGGTATGACTCCTTGTCAATTTTCCCGATATTAAAAAGTGTACCAAGCTCTTCTATTCTCTTCTTTCCAAACTGGATTTCTTCACCAAGTTCAAGTTCCTGCTGCTTTGTCAAAAGCGGATAAACCGAGATCTGTTTCAGGTACATTGTGAGCGGATCTACATCTTTGGAATTCTGAAAACCGATCTGATCATTTTCAAAATAATTTTCTGCATTAGTTTCTACCATTGCGCCCCTCCATGGGTAAACTAAATAATTAACTTTAAGTAGCATTATAGATCAGACCTGAAATTCAACAATCAGGGATGTTTGAGACTTTCCATGGGGGATGCCCTGAGTACCTATAGGGGAAACCCCTATAGGTACTCAGGGCGGAGAATTGCTGCTGCCATGGGAAATTCGGCACATACAGAAAAGCAAGGCGGGAATCCATAATCCGGATGCCGGGCGATCGCGCATAAAGAAAACTTTTCCACGGATTGAACTTCGTTCAAAATTCCTTTGGAAAAGTCTTTTTCTGCGCTTCACTCTGCTGGTTCTGTCATATTGTAATACGACATAAGCGGAGATTCATTCAATAACGCCCTCTGCCGTGGCGCTTTGGACTCCGTAATACTCGGGACTTGTGCGGTTAAAACTGACTGTGTTGTCTTTCAGGGTAATCGTATCTGTAATATTAAAATCTGCAACAACCGGAATCGGAAAATTATAACTGAATGTATCATTGGTGATTTTCACAGCTCTTGCACGGATAATATATTTCTTGTCATGAAAAGTGCAGCCATATCCGGGAAGCTTTATTTCTGCATTCCTGTACTCTCCGTCAAGACCGATTGTAAATTTTATTTTATAAGTCGATTCAACTATATTCGGAGATCCTTTCAATTCCTCCGGAATATTATTGACCAGCTCACAAATCAATTCATCACTATCGCCATTTGAAAAACTGAGTGATTTTAATCCAGCGGGATTTTCAGAAAAACTGATTGTATGCCCGGTAAGTTTATTCAGGATTCCGGTATCGGCAAACGGACCGCTCTGTCTGGCTTTTGATATTGAAGAAAGATAATCATTCAGAGATTCCGCTGCTTCGGGATTTTCCGGCAACACGCCGGAAGACACAGCGGCTCGCCGAAAACCAAGCCCCACCATAGTTAGTATTGAACTTTCCTGATTGGAAGTAATGCTTGCATTCATTGCAACAATCAGATTCTGTTCAGGGTCGACAAAACAAAACTGGCCGCCGTATCCCATTGTTGCGTAAATACCGTTCCTGAATATCCACCACTGATAACCATATCCCTCATACCCGTATGGAACCGATCCTAAAGGCAGATTTCTGAAATCTGCATGAATCTGAATCGCTTTTTTCACCCATCCCGCGGATACAATCTTTCTGCCGTTCCAGTACCCGTTATTAAGAAAAAGATACCCGAGCCTTGCCAGATCCTCTGTCCGGAGACTCAGTCCGTTCAGGCCGGTAATACAGCCTCCGGGGGCTTCTGACCAGAGATAATCTTTAATTCCCAGAGGTGTCAGCAGATTTTCCTCAGCGAACTGCCGTGCATTCCCGTCTGTTACCCTGTTCAGAATTTCAGCCAGGACATGGGAATTTCCGCTATTATAATCAAATTTTTCTCCGGGATCTGAATCCATTTTTAAAGAGAAAAAGTAACCTAACCAGTCATCGTTTCCATTCACCATAGCATTAAGAGAATAAAATTGATAATTAGGCCAGTAAACTCCGGACCTCATTGTCAGTAAATCCTCAATCGTAATCTCTGCCATAAGCGGATCATCCGGTTTATATTCGGGAAGGTATTTAAAAACAGAATCCTTTACACTTCCAATCAGACCCTGATCGATGGCTATCCCTATAAGTGTTGAAGTAAAGCTCTTTGTCGATGAATATATCTCGTGAAGCATTTCCTTTTCATAAGGCTCACGGTAAAATTCAGTCACCATTCTGCCGTTGCGGATAATAACCATTGAATGTATATTCATTCTTTCCGGATTTACTGTTTTCAGAATATTCAGAAGTTTTTCTGAATCCATTCCCTGGGCTTCGGGTGTGCTCCTTTCCCAGGTCGCTCCCGGCCAGGGGCCTTCGGGAACGCTGACGCATCCTGCAGCCGCCAAGATAGCCATCACTGCAAATAAACGCAAAACAACTCCCTTCATTCTTTTCCCCGTATTTAACTGATTTTCATAAAGTTAATATCGTTTTTCTGATCGGTCAAATTTAAATCATGCGGTATTCCGGCAGAGATTCCACGCTTCCGCGGGAATGGCAAAGGGTTTTGCCGGTATAAAAAGGTTTCGTGCAATAGTCAGGGCTTCAGGTGTAATAATTTGGGTTTGTTTACGCTTATTTAATTTTATTCCTCAGCTTTCGTGCCGCATGTTTGGGTTTCCGCGGTTCTTCGGCCAGGGTTTCTTTTTTACGTTTCCTGTGGCTGAACCAGAAAAGCCCTCCGACACCGGCAAGAACCATCAGGAAGCAGAAAACCTGTCCGAGTGAAAAATTAAAAAATGTCTGGAAGACGTTTACGTCCTTTATTGACGGAAAAAAGCTTATTACATAACCGGGGTCCTTGTCAGGGGTCCGCGCGTATTCAATAAAAAACCTGAAAAGGCCGTATCCGATTATATACAGGCTGATTATCTGGCCGTCGAATTTTTTCCGCTTGCGGAAAATAAACCATATTATTGCCCACAGGATAAGTCCTTCAAATATTGCTTCGTAAAGCTGTGACGGGTACCTGGGCAGGTTCACAAAACCGTTCCTGACAAGGTCCTGGAAACCGTGGTCTTCCACGAATTTGCTGACCCAGGCTTCTTTCGTGCTGAACGGCTCTGCATTGGGAAAAATCATTCCGAGCGGTGATGCAGTGACCCTGCCGTACAGTTCTGCATTGATAAAATTCCCAAGTCTGCCGAATGTATAGCCCAGAGGGATCCCGGCGGTAATCATGTCCGTGTACAGCAGAAAATTCTGCTTTTTTCTTCTGCAGTACCAGAAGGCTCCCAATAAAGCGCCGACCAGACCGCCGTGATAGGACATTCCCTGCCATCCGACAAATCTCCCGTTTGAAAACGGAATAATTACTTCCCAGGGTTTTGAAAAATAGTATGCGGGATTATAGACAAAGGTCCCGAACAGCCTGGCGCCGATGATAAGCCCGGCAACGACCCAGATAAAAAAAGCGGAAGCGCTTTCTTCGGTCACATCTTCAAGACCTGGGGTGTCATTTTTCCTTATCTGATATTTCATCAAAAGATAAGCAATCGTAAATGCAATTATATACATCACGGCATACCAGCGGAAAGGCAGTCCGGGGATTATTTCAGGTTTCATCCACTTTGGATAATTAATATATGCGGGCATTCGGGTAATCTCCTGTAAAGCGTGTTTACATTACAAAGCCTTCATTTACGGCCCTGGTCAGCTTTGATTTTAACAGTTGATTCTCTTTTTTTAAACTGTTTATTTCATATTGCTGGACTCTGATGGTCTCGATAAGTTCGCTTTCATCCAGGGATCCCGAATGAAGCATCTTTTCCATCTCGTGAATTTTGGCGTTATAATCAATTTCTGCTTCCATATCAGCTACCTGATATGATTCTTCAAGTGATTCAAGATCAAGAGGTCCGGCAATTTCTTCGCTTCTTTGAAGAACCTTATCAGCTATCCGGTAAATTGCCTGCGAAATAACCGATTCCGGTTTATAAAGGATTATCGGCAGCCGTGCAGAAAGCGAGATATCCTGAATATGATCGCGGTAAATTACACCAAGATGATCCAGATCAATTCCAAGATATTCCCTGCCCGATCTCTTTATTTTGACTGCTTTTGCGCTGTCTTTCGGGTCATCAAGAAGGTTCATGACCAGTGAAGGATGGAAATTGGTCATCCTGTCAACCTGCGCCTTGAATGCTTTCGGGTCTTCTTTTTTTATTTTCTCCATAAAATGCGGAATATAAATCCTCTGAAGACTGGTCCCTTCAGATTTAAGTGAATCAAAAATCTTCTTTGCTTTCGGGAATTTCTTAAATGTAGTGGACATTATTCTGAATACTGCATTCTTCAGAAAAAGATAGGCATTAAGTGTTGCCGTCAGGGTCGGGGCCGTAACAAGAATCCCTTCGCTGGAAGTAAGAAAAAAATCAATTGTATTGAAACTGGTACCGGCGCCAAGATCAAGAATAAGGTAATCTGCCTCCACCATAAAAAGGTTTCTTACCAGTTTCGCTTTCTGGTTTGACTGCAGATTTGCAATTCCGGGTATTTCGGCATCTCCGGGTATAAACCTGAGATTTTCAAACTGGGTATCAAAAACAATATTCTCAAACGGGATATTTGTATCCAGAAGATAGGAGCCGATACCGGTCGTAACATTCCGGATACCGAGAATAAGATGAAGATTAGATGCACCGAGATCCATGTCTGCCAGTACAACCTTTTTTCCTGCCTGGCCTAGTGCAATTGCCAGATTTGCAGCAAGGAATGATTTTCCTACCCCGCCTTTTCCTCCGGCAACGGGAAGAATATGCATCTGTTACTCCTCAAGATTTGTCTCTGAAAATTCAGGGAAATTTGTCTGCTGACTATCGTCAGTTTTATTTTCAAATTCTCCTTTATATAATATTAAAACGAACAATACAGCAAAATCAATGAATATCAGCGCAATTAGAAAGAATATTTTACGGTTAAGGACCGTAAGGAGTTCAGAACCGGCATCTGCAGCGCCTATCCTGCTTATTACAGTAAAAACAAGCAGAATAAAAAAGCCGGCCATTGAAAAAATCCTGCACAGTTTTATCACGAAATCCGACCTGATCAGCCTGTCCGGATAAAGAATGCCTGATATCAGAGCGGCAAAAACCGCAAATTCGCCTGAAAGGAGGATAATTGCCAGTGATAAAAACTCACCTCCAAAAAACAGAGCGGTCATTATGGAATCAGCTGTTCTATTCAGATATAATAATAAAGTGAAAAAAAGAAAAACAAGCTTCATGAGCTGGAATATTGACGATACAATAAAAGGTACCTGCTTTCTCTGCATAATGAGAAAGCGTATACTTATATATTTTAATGGTCAATATGGTGTCTGAAACGATTTTTGTAGTATAATTAAGATTGGAGATATAAATGAAAAAGAATTTTGCAATTACATCGGTAGTTACTGCTGTGATGATTATTTTCATAATGCTGACAGTAACACCGGTTCTCTTTGCCCAGTCAGATAAAGACCTTGAAAAAGCAAAATATCAGCAGATGTTTGATGATATTTACGAATTTATTGAAAGATATTATGTAGAGGAAGTTTCTCCTGAACAGCTTTATGAAGGGGCCTTGAAGGGTATGCTTGAAAGTCTTGATGATCCCTATTCATCGTACCTGTCAAAAGATGAACAGACCGCTTTGACTGATACGACATCAGGTGAATATGCCGGCATAGGTCTGCACATATCAAAACCCGATCCGGGCAGCTATGATCCGGAAACATACAGGGGGAAATATCCTCAGTATGTTGAAATCGTCGCACCTCTTGAAGGAGGCCCTTCTTCCAGGGCAGGGCTGCATGCCGGAGATTTTATAACCAGCATTGAAGGTGAATCTGTTGAGGAAAAAACCATAGAGCAGGTACGTGACAGGCTGAGGGGAGCTGAAGGAACTATTGTAACATTCTCTATCCTCCGCGGCAGCCGCGAATTTGATGTCTCCATCAAACGGGAAATAATCGAGGTCCCGACTGTTAAATATGCCATGCTTGAAGGACCTTCTTCTTTAATGGGCCGTGAAAAAATCGGTTTTATCAAGATATCCCAGTTTGCCGCAAGAACAGCGGAAAGGGTCAAAGAAGCAATTGAGGAATTCAACAAGCAGAAATATACGGCGCTTATTATTGATGTAAGGGGTAACGGCGGCGGTCTGCTTGCTTCGGTGGTGGACATAGCTGATTTTTTCCTTTCAGACGGAACTATCGTAAGCACAAAATCCCGGATTCCGTTCGAAAACCATACCTACAAGGCCCATAAGGACAATATGATTGTAGATGAAGATGTCCCCATAGTCCTGCTTATTGATAAATACTCGGCTTCTGCCTCCGAGATTCTTGCCGGGGCACTAAAGGATACGGGACGCGCCGTGCTCGTGGGAGAAACTACATTCGGTAAAGGATCAGTTCAGCAGTTAAGAAGTTCTGATGAGGTAATGATCAAACTTACAATTGCCCGGTATTATACGCCTTCTGATAAAAATATAGATAAAATTGGCATTGATCCTGATGTGGCTGCTGATAATCTTGATTTGTCAGAAGACGGGCAGGATACAATTGATCGTCTGGTTGATTCAATGCTGATAGAAAATTTCGTGGAAAAGAATAAGAATCCGACAGAAAGCGAGATTGACACTCTGCTGAAAAGAATAAAATACGAAGGATATAATCTTGAAGACCGTATAATCAGAAGGATGATAACGCTGGAAATTCAGAGATGCCTGGATTTCCCGCCGATTTACGATCTGGATTATGATATGGTATTACAGACAGCAATAAATGAAATCCGGAAATAATCCGGTGCATTCAGGGATATTCTGATGAGTTTTCATTCTCTTCCTGTAAAAACTTCCCGTCATTCAGAGTTTGTAAATATAACGGACGAAGTAGCATCTGTCATTTCCGGTTCGGGAATGGAATCGGGAATTTGCGTTGTTTATGTGCCGCATACAACCTGCGGGATTACAATAAATGAAGCTGCAGATCCTGCCGTAAAAAGCGATATGGTTATGGAACTCGGCAAAATTGTCCCGCTGAACGACGGTTATAAGCATTTCGAAGGGAATTCCGCAGCTCATATTAAAAGCTCGCTGATGGGTTTCAGTGTTACAGTGCCGGTAAGCGGCGGCAGGATGACATTTGGCATCTGGCAGGGAATATATCTGTGCGAATTTGACGGTCCGCGCCAGAGAAAAGTATACATAAATCTGGTGAATGAAAAATGAAACAGGTCCTTCTGCCGGACAACTGCCCTGAATCATACACAGTCGAAGGAGACCTGTATCATCACCTGATCAG
>CAZKOK010000197.1:0-7231 GCA_964554355.1 uncultured Spirochaetia bacterium
TTCTATGTCGGCCTATTTTGAATCAATAAATCTTTCAGGTTTTGCGAAATGGATTATTGACGGACTGCTCAAGCCGAAAACAGGCAGGCTGCTTGATATAAATTCTTTGAAAGAGAAGCATTATGATTACCGGGGGACTTCTCTTTCGCGGAAAAATGAAGACGAGAGGGACCCGTATTTCGGACTTGACTGGACCCGGAACCTGGCAATGGCTGCCGCAGGCAGGTATGATAATCCTGAGGCATTTGATGTCCGGAAGGTTTCTTTTGTAACTTATGGTGAGGATGTAGGTTATCTATCTGACAAGATAGATCTTGTACTGTATCAGCTGGCAGTAAAAGAACCCGGATATTTCTATCTCGGGGCTGTCAATGGAGAATACGGGACAGATCCTGTTATGAGACAGTATTATCATATTATTGTATTTTTCCCTTATTTTGATTCGGCGGGGGAGTTCCGGGTGGCTGTTATGGAGAGAAACACGGAAATTACCATTACTCAGGTAAAAGATAAATATGCAGGTGAGTTTATTCATCTTGTCAGGATCCAGGGAAGTGATGATCTTGAACTTCCGGACCAGAATCAGGGAGTCAGACTGTTCCGCTGATAAAAATGGATTTTGTTTACCGTTACACTGTCTGAAGCCGGTTTTTTAAAATCGTTCTGACAGGTATTAAAATAAATACCGGGATAAGAATATGAAAAGAAAATTACTGGTAATTCTGGTTTTGCTGTCTCTTGTGTGCGGAGTATTTTCTGCGGACGAACAGGAGGAGCGTCTGTTTATTCAGGCGGAAGGCCGTTTTAAAAGCGGAGAATACAGTCAGGCCATTGATCTGTATGATGAACTGATAAATGAATATCCGCATTCCGGTTATCTGGCGGATTCGCAGTACAGGAAAGCGGTTGGTCTGTACAGACTGGGTATGTATGAACAGTCTCTGACCCTTTTCGGAACAATTGAAATTAAATACAGATCTACAAGATATATAGGTTATGTCCCGTTCTGGAAGGGCATAATTTATTATTTTACCGGGGATTATGAAGAAAGCATAAAACAGCTGAAAGCATTTATATCCGTGGATCCTGTACAGTATGCCGATGAAGCCCATCAGTATCTGGCCATGTCGCAGCAGGCCCGGGATCTTCCGTATAATGCGATAGAGACCCTGGAAAAACTGCTGGGACATAAAGAATCAGACATAGACAGAGGATATCCGGTTACAATGCTCAGCGCCCTGTATCTGAAGACAGACCAGAGTAAAAAGTGTCTTGACCTGCTGGTGTCGCTTGACAGAGAGTCGTTCGGCGATAAATGGTCGGCCAGACTTGATTTATATCTTGCCGAGGCATACTGGGAAAACGGCGATAAAACAAAAGGCGAAGAAATCTATCTTACTCTGCTTGAAAAGGATCTGGATATTGTATCTGTTGTGCTTTCAAGGCTGTTTACCATATATCAGGGCGACGGAAGAGAGGAAGAGCGTGATAAAATCCTCAAAACTGCGGAAGAAAAGCTTGCCGGGAAACCGGAAATTCTTTCTGAATTCTGGCTTCGTGTCGGCATCAGCGCTTACAGGGAAGACAAAAAGGATATTGCCGAAGATTATTTTCTGAAAGCCTGGGAATCGGGCATTTCAGGCAGCATGAGCAGGCTTATTCCTCTGTATTACAGCGAATGCCTGTTTGAAAAAGGCAATGCCGTAAAAGCCCTGAATATAATTGATTCATTTCTGGCTGAAAAATCCGACTCAGGCGGAGACCTGATCTACAGGAAGATTACTTATTACTGGAATGAAAAGGATTATCAGTCTCTTGAAAAAATCCTTCCCGGATTTCTGGAAAATTATCCTGATGACTCAAGATATGATGAAGCCGCGTATCTTTATGCATCTGTACTGGTCCGGCTTGAAAAATTCAGCCAGGCCGATGAGTTTATCACCGGGTTTGAAAAAAGCTCTGACGGCGGCGAATATGAAGTCCATTTTTTAAGGATCAAGGCGATTATCCGGCAGAGAAAAGGAAATTTCAAGGAGGCGATTCAGCTCCTTCTCAAATACAATCCTCTTAAGCCTGATGATGTTCAGGCAAGGGTTGATCTTATCAAACTGTATTATCAGACAGGGGATTACACAGCTGTAATAATAGAGACCGAATCGCTTTTTACTGACTTTACCGATCTGAATAAGGGATATTTTAAGCAGTATATTCTTGTTTCATATCTGAAGGCCCTGGCCTATATCCAGAACGGAAGCAATGAATCTGCATTGTCTGCACTTAAGCCTGTAAGTTCATCCAGTCTGGAAAAGGCCGGATATAAAGTTCTTTATCCGTATTATCTCTACTATGCCGGCTGGGCCTACTACAGGACGGGGAATTATGGTCAGGCGCAGAAACTCTTTGCGGAACTTATCGCCAGAAATGACAATCCTTTTCCTGACAAGACAGCTTATCTGGCAGGATGGAGTTCATTTCTTAATAATGATTTTGCCAGTGCAGAGAAGTTTTTCAGTTATGTACCGGACAACAGTACAAGTTTTGTTAAAGACAGAAGCAGATTTATGTACGGAAAGAGTCTTGCCGCCCAGAAGAAATATTCAGCGGCAGAGACCGTGTTTGAGGGTCTTTCAAAAGAAATAGCATCGGTATTTGCAGATGATGCAATGTTTGAGCATGCAGCCGTTCTTGACTCGCTTAAAAAACCGGATGAGGCTGTGGATCTGTATCTGAAGGTATATCAGGAATATCCTGTTTCCACACTTGCCGAAGAAAGTATGTTCAGGCGGGGAGAGGTTCTGTATAAATATGCAAAATATGCAGAAGCCAGGAATGCATACAGGGAGTACCGGACAGCTTATCCCGAAGGCAAGCTTGTTGACGCAGCATTATTCTGGGGCGGGCTTTCTGCCTATGAAAACAAGGAAGAATATTCCGCTGCCCTGCTCTGGGAGAAACTTTTAACGGAATACCCGGGCAGCAATTTCCGGGCCGAAGCCGTTTACAGGACGGCAGACATTTATGCCGCCGACGGTGAGCTTCTGAGAGCCCAGGATTTGTATCAGACTGTTATTCTTGAATATCCTGAAGTTGCTTCCGCAATTGAGGCTGAAAAGAAGCTTCAGAATATTCTTTATCAGCAACTCGGCCAGGGGGGGCGGCAGGATGAGCTGAAGGATATAATAAAAAAAGAAAAAGAATCTTCCACCAAAAAAGGAAGAGAGGCGATGATTGAGCTTGCAAGGATTTATTTTGCCGGCGGAAACCGCAGCAAAGTTTCGGAAGCCGTTTCGATGATGGAAAAAATTATTGCTGAAAGACGGTCTGACCAGGAAGATTCAGCTACGGCTAATTATATACTTGGTGATTATTATCTGAATGACGGAAACCCGCTTAAAGCGGAGAATTATTTCAAGCAGTCGCTTCTGCTGGCCGGAAATGACAGGGACCTTGCTGCAAGGGCGATGAACAGCCTTGCCAGGACTGCCGTTATGACGGGAAATATATCTGCAGCGAATAATCTTCTCGATCAGATGGAAAAACAGTTCGGTAAACTGGATTGGGTCCTGGAAGCCGAAAGAATACTGGAGGGCAAATAATGAACAGACTGTTAATATTATGCATTTTGTTTATGCTTTTAATTTTCCCGGCTGCAGGACAGAGTGTGGAGCCGGATGAGCCGGACATTGTTCTGCCTGATGTAGTGCTTCAGCTTGAAGGTCTTCCTGCGGATGCTTCCGAAACTGTAGTGCCTGAAGATATGATACTTTATGAGCCGGAATTATCTCCTGTACTGCCCGATGCCGAGGAACTTGCCGTATCAGGGGAAATGCTTGAGGTGCCGCTTCTGGACAAGGACACTCCTGCAGAGTCACAGGCGAATGCATTTTATGCCGAGGGCGTATTCGGGCTTGGTCTTGTCAGTCATCTTATCAGCGATCTTACCCTTTACAAGCTTGGACTGGAGCCGAGATTCAGTCTTCATATGAAGCATGAGACACTGGACGGTTTTAACGGAAATGAAGCAGGAACAGGGTATTCTTCCAGGGAAGATGCGCTTGACCTCGAGATAAGCTATAAGGATGAGAAAATCGGGACTGATTTCTCGGTTAATTATCTTGAAAAAGAGACAGGCATGCAGACGCAGGGAAGTTTTTATTCCAGGATACAAAGATTTTATATGCTGGACGGACGCTTTGTTTTCTATAAAATCAATAATGCGGAATTCAGTGTAGGCGGCAATGTCGGATATCTTAATACGGATATGACGGGAGCTGCTTCGGATCTGTTTTGGGAATTTACTGCATATCCTTCATTTAAAATTGATGTAAGGGGAGAAAACTCCTTTTTTGATTCAGAACTTTTTTATCAGCTCCGGCAGATTGACGACGGTACTGTAAGCGAAGACAAACATGCCGTCAGGCTTGATTTGTCTGCAGGGTATGAATTTAAAAACGGCATGAGCCTTTCAGGTATCGTAGGGGCGCGCTGGGTTATCGGCGATACAATCTGGGTCCCGTTCAGAATAACATTTGAAGGAAATATTACTGAAAGCTCCACTTTTTCTGTAAGCGGCGGTCTGAAAGATGAAACTCCGAGGTATCTTGATATTTACAAGTACAGTCCGTATCTGGACAGTTCTTCAATGCCTGAAAGGGAAATTGACTGGTTCGGCAAGCTGTCTACAGCTTTCAGGATATCAAATGTAATACGTGCCGAAATATCGGCGCAATTCGATGCTGCCGATTCCATGAATGTGCCTGATTTTTCTTCGCAGGACCCGCTTACAGCGTTATACGGGATGACGGTGACGGATGCAATTATGCTTACAGCCGTCATTGATACCGAATGGAAGCTGAGCCGGGGATTCATGTTTACGATTGGATGGAAATCCCAGGTGCTTCCCGACATAAATCCGTATGAAGCGGCCCACCAGCTTGATTTTACTCTTTCGCTGGCAACTCCCGATGACAAACTCGGTCTTGATACCGGATTACTGTGGCAGATCACAGATGCGATCCAGTCTCCCGAGATTTCGGTAGATGCCTACTATGAAATAGCTGACGGAATAAAATTTATTCTTGAAGGTCAGGACATTCTTGTACCGATACTTAATCCGGGTGGAAGAACAAGGTTCGGTGACTTTATAGAGCCCGGACTTGTTTTAACAATAAAAACACAAATTTCCCTATAGGGAGGAAAAATGATAGATTTAATCAGACAAGGCGGAGTAATACTGATCATTATTATGGTCACTTTCCTGATCGGTATTATAATCATCATTGAGAGGCTGCTTTATCTCAGGGGAATAACCAGAGACGAGCGGGTCTCAATTGACAGAATTAATAATGCACTCAGAGTGGGTAAAATCCAGGAAGCCCTGTCCATCTGCAATGAATCGGATTCACCGGCAAGCAATATCATGAGGGCCGGAATCATTAACAGGGACCGTTCGGAAAGCACGATAAAGGAAGCAATTTTAAGTGCTGCATCTCTTGAAATTCCGAAACTGGAAAAATTTCTTTCCGCTTTGGGTACAATAGCCCATATTGCCCCTCTGCTGGGCCTTCTGGGTACTGTAACCGGAAATATCAAGGCTTTTGACGTTCTTGGCGCAGCAGGAACCAATGCGGCACCTGAGGAGCTTGCAGTAGGTATTGCGGAAGCATTGCTGACAACAGCTGCAGGTATAATTGTGGCAGTACCGACCGTAATATTCTATAATTATTTTGTGAACAGGGTCAATCACATTATTCTAAGAATGGAAAACAAGGTTAATGATGTCATATTAATGCTGAAAGGAAAAATTTCAAGCACTAATATCGGAGTGAAATAATGGTATTCAGAAGAAGGCTAAAGGCAACAGCTAATCTCGACCTCATTCCGATGATTGATGTTGTATTCCAGCTTGTTGTTTTCTTTATGGTCACCAGCACATTCGATTTAAGACCCGGTGTCGAAATAGAGTATCCCGAATCACAGACAACCGAGCAGGTGAAAATCACGAGTATAATTGTTACTCTGGAAGCTGATGACCGTATATATATTAATAAGGAAGGCCCATTCGTTTTTGATAAATATCAGGAGCGGATTAATGGGATAGAAGAAGCCGTGATGCGGGACATTACTGCGGTGGTAATACAGGGAGATGCAGCAATTTCCTACAGTCTGCTTGTAAAAGCCATGGATGTTCTCAGAATTAAAGGCTTCAAGGGTGTAAATTTAAGACTGACACCGAAAAGGGAGTAAAACAGTGCTTTTAGCGGACAGAGACAGGATGACAGTAAGTATTGTTCTCGGATCTGTAATTTACGTTGTTGTTATAGCTGTTATCCTGCTGCTTATCGCAATCTATGATACAGGTCCCGACCATAAAATGGTCTATGTTAACCTGACAAGTGATACAAGGGTAATGAGGCTGCCGCAGGAGGCAAGTCAGAGTTCGGGAAGTACTCAGAAACAGGCAGAAGACAATACTGCACAGACCCGGCAGCAGACTGAAATGGCTGCCCAGCCCAGCCGGAGTTCATCAGCTCCCGCCCAGGCCGCGCAGAGCAGTCAGCAAAACAATACCGCTTCCAGTTCGACAGCCGGATCATCGGCTGCTGTCTCAAGCCAGAGTTCAAGCACTGCAAGCACAAGCACATTCACGAGCCGGGAAAATGCAGGTTCATTTTCATCAAAATCGGCAAATGAAAGCGATATGGTTTTTCCGGATTTTCCGGAAAACACAGTCTCGCTTGACTTTTTTGACGAGGATTTTTCCCAGACAATTATGGGCAGGGAAGAGGTTATTACTTCTTCTGTTTCTTCCAGCGGAAGTGCAGTCAGTGCTGTAAGCGAAAGCGTGGATACTCCTGTTGTTTCCAATACCGCTTCTACCGGCAGTTCCGGGAAAACAACACAGGGACTTGGTTCTGCTGTCGGGGTTTCCAGTTCATTCAGCAGTAAAACCGGAACAGGGACTTCATCAGTAGTTGCGGACAGCTCCTCTGAAGGGACTTCCGGCGTAACTGTTACCGAAACCAGGGGGACCGGAACAAATACAGGGATTACAGGCACCGAAGGAACATTCACTTCCAGGAGCAGCACGGCATCAGACTCCGGTTCAGGCAATACGGGCGATGCGGTTACGGTTACCGACTCCGCCGGAAACACCTGGCAGTGGGACGGCAGGGAAAGAAGAGTATCGGACGGGCCTGACAATTCCGAACTTCTTGATGAACTTAAAAAA
>CAZKOK010000198.1:0-7225 GCA_964554355.1 uncultured Spirochaetia bacterium
GGAAGACAGACAGAAAATGGCCGTTCAGGTCGATCAGCTGCTTAATGAAATGGTAAAAATTGCCAATCAGAAATCAGGCGACGGATCCGCCCTTTTTTCGGGAGCAAGGTTTTTTGATGATGCTTTTCTGACAATTGAAGGTAACGTGGAGGGTGCTTCTTCAAAAGTAATAACAGGGATTATCTACAACGGAAATATAGAACAGAACATGGTCGAGATTGCTGAAGGTGACAGCATTGAAGCCAATTTTCCCGGAAATAACGTTTTCTGGGCAGAACAGCAGGAAATTTTTTCTGCAAGAAGTGCTCTGGATTATACGGTTGCCGAAGATACAGCCATCTTTATCAACAGAAAAGAAATCCAGCTTTCCCAGGGAGACAATATTCAGGCAATTATTGCCAAAATTAACAGCGCCGGCATTCCCGTCAGAGCCGATCTTGATCCTGTAAGAAATTCACTTTTGATCCGTACCACTTCTCCTCATCAGCTCTGGATCGAAGACAAAGCAGGATCGACTGTTCTTCAGGACCTTGGAATATTATCTGGAAACGGAAGGCCGCCGCAGAATTTTGCTGCTGATGCTCTTGTTTCAGGCGGCAGTCTTTTTGATATGGTAATCCGCTTAAGGGATGAATTGTATTCAGGCAATTCAGTTGAAATCGGGGGAGCTGCTCTTAAAGGCATTGATATGGCTCATGATACTCTTCTTACAGGAATTGCAACACTCGGCAGCAAGGACCAGAGATTAGAACACACAATGCTCAGATACAACCGCGGTATCACAGACATGGTTCAGCGGGAATCACGTGAAACCGATATCGACCTTGCCGAAGCCATAACAAACCTGAAAATGCTTGAATACACTCATACGGCAGCACTCCAGACGGCTGCGAGAATACTTACTCCAACACTTCTGGATTATCTGAGGTAGAATTATGTTAATAAAATCAAAAGCTTTCGGAGAAATTGAAATCAGCGGCAGGCAGATGTTATATTTTCCCCTTGGTATACTCGGGTTTGAAAATCTCAAAAAATACGCTCTGCTTGATTCAGAACAGCCGCCTTTTTTCTGGCTTCAGTCTCTTGATGTTCAGGAAATTGCTTTTATACTTATTAATCCTTATCTTTTCCGTCCGGACTACAAGCTTGATATTGCCGGCGAAGATTACGATCTTATCAAGCTTCCCAAAGATGATTTTGATAACCGACTTGTTTTTGCAATAGTTACAATTCCTGAAAAAAGCGAAGATATGACAGCAAATCTCCAGGGGCCTGTAATTATTAATAAAATAAATAAAAATGCCATTCAGTCAATATCCAATAATCCTGAATACCGTGTAAAGCATCATATACTCTCTGAACTTTCAAATGTAAAAGGCGGGAGCCTATGCTGATACTTGCAAGAAAAAAGGATGAAAGCATCATTATCGGCGACAAAATTACATTATCCATAATTGACATAAAAGGTGATCAGGTAAAACTCGGAATAAATGCTCCGCCCGAAATAAAAATATACAGAACTGAAGTTTTTGAAGCTATCCAGAAGGAAAACAGGGAAGCGGCAAAAACATCCGGACAGCTTCCTGATCTTGATATCTTTAAAAAGAAATAATTATTCAGTCGCTTAATTCCAGATAAATTCTTTCAAACTCTTTTTCAAGAATATTGAATACCCGTATAAGATCAGGATCAAAATGAATTTTTGAGGCCGCATTCATCTGTCTGCATGTATCTTCATGACTGTAGGAACGTTTATAGCTTCTTTTCATTCTTAATGCGTCATATACGTCAGCTATTGAAACAATCCTTGCGCTTACAGGGATGTCATATTCCGACAGCTGATAGGGATAACCTTCGCCATTCCATTTTTCATGATGAAAAAGCGCAATCTGTTTTGCCATCGGATCCGGATATGTACTGAGTATATATGCCCCGTTAAGAGTATGTTCTTTCATTATTTTCCATTCCCAGCTTTCAAGGGCACCTGCCTTGTTTAGAATGTCATCAGGTGTTCCTATTTTACCCACATCATGCATTGGGGCCAGAAATCCTATGTTATCAATAAATTCTTTTGTAATTTCCGTATATATTTCATTCTCAAACAGATATTCTGATATCAATACAGAATATTTCCCGACACGATGAATATGCTTTCCTGTATCGTTATCTTTTAGCTTTGATGCTTCAAGCAGGCTTAAGAAGGTACCTCGCACCAGAGCCTTGTTTTCCTTTGTTATATCATCAAATATAGCAAAATAATATGGCGGTTTTTTTGATTTTTCAGCTACAGGAAGAATAACACAATTTGAAATAATATTTAGATGCATTTTTTCCCTGAACTCTGTTCTTCCTTTCCAGGAATAATTTTTCTTTGTATTTTTCAGCGCCTTAAAGAGCTTTTCTATATTATTCTGATCTCTGAAAGTGTAGCATATATTTGTAAAATAATTACCTTCGTTTTTTCTGCCCCTGCCAATTTTTTGTTTATATTCTTTGTTTTCCCAGAGAATTCTGAGTTTTTCATCGAGAAAAATAACCGGTATCTGTTTGTCGGCATAAAAACCCTCAAACTCCTTCCTGTATCTGCTGCTTTTTCCCCTTATCACTCTGTAATCATCATCAATATCAGATGTTTCTTCTTCGAGAATTTCTATGGATTCAATTTCTTCGGGATTATCCACAAATACCTCTATTTTTCATTTGCAAGTTCAGCATCGCTTTTCCGGATATACAAAGGTGAAATATCTTTGCTGTCGCCGCCTTCTGTTTCATACTTCTGCCTGCCCAGCAAAAGAAGTTCCCTGATTACAGCCCTTTTCCCATAACTGTCAATATTGATATTATCCGATGAAACATCCTGAAAAAACTGACAGTCAGGTCCTGTAAAAAGTACCGGATAAAATATAATATTTAATGATAGTATATTTTTAATGTTTAAATCAAAATATTTATATATTCTTTTTCCATTCATGTATACAGATCCGTAAAATCTTTCTTTTCGCGCATCAATTACCGGAATAACCGAACCAGGCCAGAATCTGAAACAATTACCATAGACATCCAGAACAGATACAGTTTTCAGCGGAATATCAAGTGAATCCGCAAGACCTTTTGCAGATGATAATCCTATTCTTAACCCTGTAAATGATCCCGGACCGATCCCGCATATAATCAAATCAATATCCTGAGGTTTAATATTTTCCTGCCTGAGCATTTCATCTGTTTTCTTCATAAGCAGTTCAGCATGTTTCAGTCCTTTTTCCATATAAAAAACTGAAAGATTATTGTCACTTTCAAGTGCTATCTGCAATGAACCGGTAGATGTATCAAACGCAAGAATATTCATTTCAAACCCTCTATCTTAATCTCTCTATCAAGATTCTTTTTTATTGAGATACTTATATCAATTTTATCTGAAGGCAGATCATTCACAATCTTTTCGGCCCATTCTATTACTGTTATATCATCTCCATTTATAATTTCATCGCCTCCGGTCATTATAAAATCTTCAAAATTATCAATGCGGTATAAATCCATGTGATACAATTTGATTTCTTTACCTGTATATTCCGAAATTAATGTGAAAGTAGGGGAGTTCACGATTTCATCAATACCAAGGCCAAGTGCAAGTCCCTTTACAAATGTCGTTTTTCCCGCTCCAAGCGGCCCATGAAGAGCAATTACAGAACCTTTTTTTAATTTACGACTGATAGATTTACCAAATTCAATCGTCTCTTCAGAGGTCTTGCAGATTTTTATGTTCAGCGCAGAACCCCTTCCTTTTCCATCTGAAGAATATGTTCTTTTAGTGTTTTTATTACAGGAATCAGCGGATAATCAAGTGCATCCTGAAATTGAATCTGTACATCAAATTCGCCTGTTGCAATTTTTTCAAGCGAAAATTCAACTCTTTTAATCACTTTGTCTGAATGCTTTGCCTGAAAGACAACTTGGCCAGTATATTCATTCCGATAATGCAGCGGCATATCTTTTTTAAGTATGTTCTGTATCTCTATGACTTTCATAATTTATATGTTATGTAATTTCAATGTATTGGTCAATCGAATTGTTATTCTTAAAATTTATTTTTATCAGTTGATATCAATATCGTATACGTAGGTATTTATTTTATTCATATGTGCTCTTGATACCTTTGTAAATCTGATATGCATTATTCCGCCATACGGCTTAATTCTGTGCATCGACAGTATCTTCCCGAATACAGTAATATTGCTTCCTTTGTAGGTTTCAAACTCAATTTTTATCAATTCCCCATGATCAAGCGGATAAGAACTTTTTAATGAACATCCGCCGGCAGAAATATCAATTACCGTTCCAAGAGAATTTGACCTGGTATCAACATAGGCTTTTTTCTGTTTACCTCTGCCGAAACCTGTAGTTATTACACGTACCGGGAAAAAATATGCAGGTTTTTCGAGTTCTTTTCTTCTGTATTTTCTCTGCTGCGCCTGCTGTATATTATTTGAATGAGAAATAAAAAGACAGGGCAGATTTCTTATTGTGTTATACGCCATAACTTTGGATGAAAAACTGTATCCCTGTCCGTTCCTTTTCCAGAAAAAGACCTTCATTTTTGTTGATTTTGGCCACCGTATCTGCTGCCCCTTATTATTTTCCGGTATCTGTATACTTAAATTGTTTTTGAGATTTGAAACGACTTTGGACTGGTAACGTCCACCTGTCTCCGGCGATATGGCCAGAGGCTGATTTATCTGAAGCTGATGTGTACCAAGAAATGTCGCCTTATTCTGTGCGTTTCTCTCAATTTTCTGCTTGATCCTGAAAAGCATCGCTTTTCTGTTTTCCTTGACATTTTCTTCAGAACCGAGACTGTCTATTTCTTCAATCGCTCTCTTCAGTGCAGTATCAAGTGAAGTTGAATTATGAAGAAATGCAACAGGATTTGCAATTTTATTTTTTCCGGCAAGCTCGGTAAGGATCTTTATTTCATAATGTTCAAGTCCCATCTTTCTGGAAATTCTTTTGAAATTGGACATTGAGTAATAGCCCTTCCCCGGCCCCGCCTTTTTCCTTGCACTGCCGCGCCTTGCAACAATTACCATGATAACTATAAATCCAAAAAGAACGGCAAGTGTAATTATTGCAGAAGTTGAACTTCCGGAGTTCAGTCCCTGGAATCTGGAAGCCTGCATTATATATTTATTTATAAATAAATTATGCATTTCCTGATTTAATCACTCCTATCAGTTTTTTTAATTTCGGTACAATTTCATATTCCATCAAATCACCAATTTGTATTATATCTTCATTCTCAAAAGCATCAACCAGTTCTTTCAATACCGCAGAAAATCCATTAAAAAATATTTGATCTGTTTCTTCACTGTTTTTTTCAAAAACCGTACTGCCGAATTTTGTCTTCAGGTAATTTACAATTCTTATAATTTTCTGTGCATATTCAATAAAATAAAGGATTAATTGATATGCTTCCTTTTCTTTTCCTGTCTGCAGAAAAATGGATATATTGCAGTAATCATCAAGCTGTTTTTCAAGTATAAGCACTGTTGAAGAAAGTTCCGATTTTGGAAAGTTCATTTCCTTGTAAAAATCCTTCAGTTTTGCTGCACAATAGGTAATAACCTGAAGAATCTTTTCTCCTTTGTCCTTTTCTGAGATGAGCTTCGACAGTTCGACTATAATTTTCCTGTTATCTTCCGTATCGCCGATATATGATGCCAATACTTTTTCTATAAACTGAAACTCCTTCTGCAGCTCCTCAAGAAGATTTTTATTATCCGTTGTCAGAGCCTGAATGAACAGCTGGAAATATTCAATAAGCGCAATATAATCATCTGTTTCTTTTTTCGCATCAATATCAATTCTCCTGATCTTTTCAATCGGCATTGCCATCGCCTTGTCCAGATCAAGAGCCTTTTCATCTTCATTTATTTTAACAGAGGAAATTTTCATCCCTGATTGAAGAAGCCAGTCTGAAACAGACCGGTAGATATCAGCAAAATACTTCTCACTCTCAAGAGTGTAATCAAGTTCCTGTTCATTTATATAAATCTGCAATATTCTGCTCCTTATTTTTATTATCGACAGAGAAAAAATAAATTAAATTGTTATTTCCTTTTTACTGATTGTTATTGCTGTTAAAAAAACCGTTAAGAGAGTTCTGCTGACTTTCAAGTTCATTCAGTGTGCCTTCCATAACGCCGTATTCTCTCCGCAGCTGGGCTTCCTTGTCCTCAAGTTTCAGTTCAAATCTTTCAATTTCTTCATTTGTCCTTTTTAAATCACTTTTCAGTGTATCGATTCTTGTAGCAATAAGACCTCCGGTCTGTACATATTGATTCAGATAATTATCAAGAGTATATCCGACACCCGTATCAACCGTAAGGTCCTGATCGCTGTCATATCCGAATAAATCCTTTATAAGAGGTATTTTTGAAGCCATAACCTGATCAAGTACCTCTTCATTAATCTCAAGATAACCCCTGAGTTTTGATGAATCAAATACACCTCCTGCGGAATTTGTTGATATTCCTATCTGGGCCAGCATATTCATCTCTTCATATTTGCTGGTCTGATACGGATTCATCATAATCCTCTGAAGCTGTGATTTCATCTGCATAAATGTAATATCACCCTGAAATACTCCGAGCATTTCCTTTTTCTGTTCCCGTTCTTCATCAGATAAATGGAATATCTCGTCAATAACATTTTCATCAGTGTTTGTCAGGATCTGAATGTCCTCAAGCAGAGTATTGTAATCATAAACAAGCTTTATCAATCCTTCTTTGACTGCTTCCCTGTCCGGTTCAATCTTCAGATTTACGGGTTCATCATCAGCCTTTTTAAGCGTAAGCGTGACCCCCGGGACAAGATCATCAATTACATTGCTGCTTCTTTTAACCTCAATGCCGTCAATCAGAATTTTTGCATCAGCTGCAGAAGACACCAGATTATTCGGTTCATATTCACCGGTGGATGCAGGATTATAGATTCTTATATTGGATATTGTTATTGTCCTGTCGGAGTTCCTGTTTCGTATATTAAGCGCATCAATGGAATTGATAACTGCTCCTATATTGAATTCCTTTTTTACCGTACCATCTGTATCTTCAACCTGCGGCAGACTGACAAGAGATCCTCCGCTTTCGGCATACAGTACATGCAGATCGCTAACAAAAGGAGGTTTTTCCGGGGCTTTCCAATCCGGCAGTTCTATTATCGATGATTC
>CAZKOK010000199.1:0-7167 GCA_964554355.1 uncultured Spirochaetia bacterium
CCGGATCCTCTGGCTGGAACTGTTCTCCAGGGTTTATGAATCGCTGACCCGCAGGCACGGCCAGGGGGCTGAGCGGGACAGGCTTTTTCTTGAGTTTTCCAACAGCAAATTCGCCGGATTCTGCGATGATTACAAATGGTACGAATCCGAAAAAAAGGATTTTGACATTGGCCTGATGAAAGCCCTTGAAGAACTGCCGGAGTATAAGCAGTATATTGATTTTTCAGATAAATTCATAAGTACGCTTTGAATACTGTCCTATAACCTGTATATATAAAAACCTCACGCAAAGGCGCTAAGATAAGAGAGACGCAAAGGGTCTTCTATTGGTGAAAGATAATCGAATTACCCTGCAATATTGCAGGCTGACGTTTATGGTATTATTTCAGATATTATTATGGTTTTTAATTTTGACATATATAATTCTGTACTATATAATTAGGTATGCCTAACTAAATAAGGAGCAGCTTTGCTATTCGTTTTGGGCAAGAGGAGGATGTTATGGTTTTTATTCCTGATCCGGGATTCGAATTGCTGAACGGCTGGCTGCCATTGGCCGCCTATCTGGTTGTATTCGGTTTTTTAATACTGATTTTTCCGAAAGAAGTCGTCAAAAGGCTGTACGACAGGTCGCTCTGGTCGAAAAAACAGAAAATAATAACTTCGATCGGAAAACTGTTTTCGCTTTCAAATTTAATACTGATTATCCTGAGTCCTTTAAGACCTGGCAGCGCTGTTTTCATTGCCGGAATTACTGTATTTGTACTCGGAGTAACGGGCATGTGCATTGCACTTGTAAATTACAGAACAACGCCTCTTGATGTTCCTGTAACAAAAGGAATCTACCGGGTATCCAGGAATCCCCAGATATTTTTCATCTGGACTATTTTTCTGGGCATCTGCCTGATGATCGGAAGCGGTATTTCACTCATAATACTTACAGTTTCAATTTTGTTTCTTCATACATCCACACTGGCCGAAGAAAAGGCCTGTCTTGAGCAGTACGGCGATTCCTACAGGGATTTTATGAAAAAAGTCCCAAGATATTTTCTCTTTTTTTAATTTTATCGTCTTAAGGACTGTGTTGACATATCATATTGTTGAATATGGATATAAAACTGGATGAGGCAGCGCAAAATTCAGCGGTATGTTTTGTTCCAGGAGGCGGTATTCTTTCAGGGTCCTCGGTTCGGAAACGGTTACCGTAAAAGCGGGCACATTCCGCTGTAAAAAAATCCTGTTCACATTGACAGACTGGCGTTCACTTTTTTACAAGGCTTATTACTATGTCTCTGACGACGAAAACCGCTATATTGTTAAAATTGATAATGTGCCGGACAGGGAAAATCCAAATTGACCGGCATATAATAAATTTTCAGAGCGATATCCGGAGTTTATATAGCCTGCCTGACTATATCCTGAATCGGGCAGGCACAAATTCGTCCTGATGCTGTTTATTTATAATTGACAAACATTCTCAATAAGATACAATTGGTTTATACAAACATTAGGGGGAGAAATATGGCACTAAAACTGGTAGTTGTCGGCGGATCTGCGGCAGGACCAAAGGCGGCAGCAAGGGCAAGGAGAATTGATCAGGAAGCGGAAATAACAATCCTGCAGGCAGATGAAGATTTTTCGATGGCTTCCTGCGGATATCCGTATTATGTCAGCGGCGTTTTTGATAACAGAAACATGCTTCTTGCAACTCCGACAGGAGTTGTGAGGGACCCGAAGTTCTTTTTAAATGCCAAAAACATCAATGCTCTGAACAATTCAAAGGTAGAGAAAATTGACAGAAAAAACAAAAAAGTACAGTACAGGGATATAAAGACAAATGAAACCAAAGAAATGCCGTATGATAAACTGATAATAGCAACCGGCGCCCATTCTATTGTTCCGAAGGTTCCGGGAACAGATCTTGAAGGCGTTACTACCTTTCAGTCAATGAAGGATGCTGATTACCTCAGGAAAATACGTGATGAAAAGAAAATAAAAAAAGCAATAATTGTCGGCGGAGGTCTTATTGGCATTGAAACCTGCGAAGCCCTGGAACTCGCAGGTATTGATATAACCATAGTCGAACTAATGGACCAGATTCTTGCATTCCTTGACAAGGATATGGCCATGCTTGTCGAAAACCATATTAAAAGCAAGGGCGCAAATATCATAAAAGGAAACGGTGTTGCCGGATTTATAGGTGAAAACGGCAAACTTAGAGCAGTAAAGCTTCAGAACGGGACCGAACTCGACTGCGAACTGGCGGTAGTGGCTATCGGCGTAAGACCTAATGCTGCATTGGCGGCTGAAGCCGGACTGAAAATCGGCAGTACAGGCGGCATAAAAGTTGATGAATTCATGCAGACAGATGATCCGTCCATATATGCAATCGGAGACTGTGTTGAAATTACAAATCTTATTACAGAAAAACCTGTTCTGATGCCGATGGGCGACCTTGCAAATCTTGAAGGACGTGTTGCAGGGGAGAATGCTGTAACCAAAAACAAGGCTTCTTTCCGGGGTACAATAGGCACAGCGATCTGCAGGATTTTTGATTTTTCCGCAGGCAGCACAGGCATTTCTGTAGCTACGGCTGAAAAACTCGGCCTGAAAAATATTGTAAGTGTCGTAAATGCAAGCCCCGACAAACCCGGATTTATGGGAGCGAAACTTCTGATTTCCAAATTTATTATGGAGGAGAAAAGTCAGCGGCTTGTCGGCTATCAGTGTGTGGGTCCCGGAGATGTGTCCAAACAGATTGCAACCGCAGCGATGGCAATTCAGGGCGGAATGAGTATCGATGAACTTGTCAACCTTGATCTTCCCTATGCTCCCCCATATTCTCTGGCAATTGACCACTTCATTGCCGGTGCGCATATTATGCAGAATAAACTGAACGGACTTTTCAGCGGGATCAGCTGCAGTGAAGTAAAAGAAAAGACAGATAAAAAGCAGGACATTTTCCTTTTTGATGCCCGCGGACCTGATGAATACGAAATGATGAGACTCGGCATCGGTGAAACACTTATTCCTCTGGGTGCAATCAGGAAAAGGCTTAATGAGCTTCCGGAAGACAAAAACAAGGAAATAATCTGCTACTGCAAGATATCCCTGCGCGGCTATGAAGCGGCCAGAATATTAATGGCAGCCGGTTATAAAAACGTAAAGGTAATGGAAGGCGGCATAATGGCCTGGCCCTTCCCGAGAGAGAAATAGATACAGATAAATTCAGCCACCCGCAGCTATCGGCCGCTCAATGAACACGGATAGACACAGATATAAAATTAATATTTTATGTTCATCTGTGTTCATCTGTGTTTATCTGTGTTCATCTAACGAAGCCGCAGGCGGAGTGGGTGGCTTTTTATTACTTGGAATCATTTCCATGTATTCACTTTTAAAAAGAAAAACTTACTTTCAGGTGAAAAAGTGCTATAATGAATTTATATGGAAAAAGTAATTCCCAATAATCCTTATATTGTCGGGAATCCTATTAAGGCCCGGGAGATGTTCTTTGGCCGGCATGATGACTTTGAATTTGTAAAAAAGAAGATCGGCAGCGGGAAAACAAATCAGATTATCGTTCTCTGCGGCGACAGGCGGTCCGGAAAGACTTCCATTCTTTTTCAGATCCTGTCCGGAAGGCTTGGGGATGAATTTCTGCCCATTCTGGTGGATATGCAGATCCTTGCCGATATTGGCGATGACAGGGACTTTTTCCGGATAATCCTCAATCAGGCCTGTGCTGCAATAGATGATCCCGAAATTACTTTTGAAAAAATACAGGAGAAAGCAGCCGGAAATGATATTCAGCTGCTTTTTAAGCTTTTTTTCGATTCAGTTGATAAAAAACATAAAAATAAAATAGTACTTTTTCTTTTTGATGAATATGAGCTGATTGAGGCCAAAATAAAGAAAGGTCAACTGAGTGAATCATTAATCCACTTTCTTGCCGGTATCCTTGAAAGCTCCCATAATGTTTCCTTTGTTTTTACAGGATCAACGAACCTTGAAAACAGGGATGTGCCTTTCTGGAAAATGCTTCTTGGAAAATCATTATACAGGAAAATTTCATATCTGTCTCAAAATGACTGTTCAAGGCTTATCACCGAACCGCTGAAAAATTATATAACATATGATGATGAGGTGACTGACATGATTTTCCGCCTTACCGGCGGGCAGCCTTTTTATACTCAGGTAATATGTCAGAATCTTGTGGATTTATTAATAGAAGAAAACAGAAATGATCCTTCGGTCTCTGATGTAAAGCAGATAGTCAGGGATATTGTCAATAATCCTCTGCCGCAGATGATTTATTCCTGGAACAATCTCGACAGCCAGCCGATGCTCGGCATTTCCGCCCTGTCCAGTATCCTCAAAAACAGGGACGACTGGAAACCGGGGACAGAGGTTTTCCGCTTTCTGAAAAAAAGCAAAATAGTTCTGAATTTCAAGAAAGAGAATATCAACGTAATACTTGAGGAAGCGTACCACAAGGAGTTCCTTGAAAAAGATGATCTGGAAAATTACCGTTTCCGGATGGACCTTTTCCGTCAGTGGATTAAAAAAGAGCATTCAATATGGAAAGTAATCAAAGAGACAGGTCTAAAGCTGAAAAGTCCTGTAAAAATGCTTTTTACAGCCCTTGCAATTACTGCTCCGGCTGTGTTCGGAATTGTAATCTTTTTAATGTATGTGGTTTTCCCTCCTGCCCCGCAGCTTCCGGAAAACGGCATTCCGGTTCCGGCGGAACAGCAGGAAAACAGCGGGGACCAGGTTTCGGGAGAAAACGGACAGGTAAAAGCGATTGAGAATGTAATTCTCAAAGCAAACAGAGGGCCCTTCCGGGTTATTATTGATGACACCTGGAATTTTACAAGCGAAGGGCTTTCCGATACAAAACAGGTAACAGTTCCGTCAATTGATCCGGGAGAACATAAATTCATATTTCATAATCCGCAGACAGAGGAAAAAATAGAATTGACTGCCGAAATCAGCGAATTGAACAGAATTATAGAAATTGAATTCAAAAAAAAGCCGGCAGCCGCATCGGCAGCCCCGACGGCTGCGCAGCAGGAGGAAAAAGCTGTTCTCGGTTCTGTATTTGTAAATACGACACCTGCAGGTGCAGCTATTTTTCTGAATGATCAGGATACAGGTCTTGTATCTCCTGACATTATTACCGGAATAAAGGCAGGCGAACATACCGTTACTGTCAGACTGGATGGATACAAGAACGGGAAAATTTACCTGAGAATCGAGGATGACAAGACAATAAGAGAAGACATTGCCCTGGAAATGAGCTACGGGCAGATCGTGTTTGATGTGCGGCCTGCCGCTGATATCTATTTTGACGGAAAATTTCTGATTGAAACCCCCTATATCAAACCGGTGAAAGTACAGGCAGGGAAGCACAGGATTACAATTAATAATGAAATGCTTAAGGTAAACAAGACAATCGATGTTGATATTGAAGAGGGCGGGGAAATTGAAATAAGGGAGATACTGGAATAATGAAGAAGAATAAACTGATTTTCTTTCTGATTTTTCTTTCAATTATTATCTTTCAGATTTCCGGAGCTGACCTTGAAAATTACGATCCGGAGAAACCGGAGGATATGATAAGCGCAGCAGCAATTCTCTATGAAAACGGGAAATACGATGAATGCATGACACTTCTTGATCAGCTTATAGCAGATTATGAACTGCATAAACTGGAAATATCCAAAAAGAAATTTGCTGTGGTCTATTATCAGAGGGCCCTGATTACTTATGCCTTCCGCGAAGAAGGATACGCTGAAGAGATAGAAGCCTTTTTCCTGAAAGCCGTTGAATTGAATATATCTCTGGAAATAGAAAAGCCGGCATCCACCCCTCCGTATATACTCGAGCGCTTTATATCAATCAGGCAGGAATATCTGAACAAATTTTCACGTACAACAAGAAGAAACAATCTGGGCATATTCGGTGCGCTGGTTCTGGAGCCGACTATTTTTTCCGATCCCAATCTGCTGCAGCCGGGTATACATTACAGTTTTAATCTGAATGAGCAAATCTCCCTCGGGATTGATTTCAGGTTTCCGCTGGAAATTCCCATCTGGAATTCAATCAGGGGACAGGCGGGAGTTACTATTTATCCCATTTATTCAATTGAAAGTTTCTTTACCGGATACTCTGTCTACTACATGTTTGCCCTTGATGAGCTGTCCAGATATACTCATTCTCTCTCTTTCAGCGCTCAGCTTGAATATATTTACCGCAGCGGCATAGGTTTTGCATTCAGTGCTGAAGTATTCAGGCTTGATCTTTTCTGGGACTCGGAAGGAGACGAAGACAGACCGAATTACGGGTCGCTGGATCTGATAGGTAATCTGTTAAGGCTTTCTTTTGCCAATATGAGTTTTTTTGTGTACTACACATTTTAGGAGTAGCTTTGATGATTGATCCTGATAAACCGGTCGAAGATCTGGAAAATTTTCATGGCCAGGAAGCTGTTGTAAAGAAGCTTTTTTCGCGGATAGGGGCCGGGCGCCCGCAGTCTGTTGCTGTGATCGGGGGCAGGAAAAGCGGAAAGACTTCGCTTTTAAATTATATTTTTCATGATGAAGTCCGCAGCCGTTTTCTTGAAAATCCCGGGCAGTATATTTTTGTGAAAATTCATGTTTCGCTGAACATGTTCACCGGGTCTGAAGATTTTCTCGCGCAGTTTTTATCCAGTCTGGGTGACGGGACTTATGAAGGCATAAATTTTTATTCGATACTTCCGCAGCACATTCAGAAGATCCACGACAGCGGGAAAAAGATAATATTTCTTCTTGATGATTTCCATCTGATAACCAGCGACAAGAAATTTCCTCTTGAGTTTTTTTCCTTTCTGAGGTCTCTGGCCAATAATTTTAATCTTGCCTATGTAACGACATCATATCTTGAATTGCAGAAATTATGCGTAGTCAAGGATATTGAGGATTCGCCCTTTTTCAATATTTTTACGAATATGGCCCTCGGGCTTCTTGAAAAGGATAAAGCTGTTGCGCTTATGAAAAGTTTCCCGGACGCAGATGAAAAAACAGCTGAAAGAATTGCCGAACTCAGCGGATATTCCCCTTATATAATAAAAAGGCTGGCAGTGGCATATCTTCAGAACGGAAGAAATCCTGATGAAATAAA
>CAZKOK010000200.1:0-4639 GCA_964554355.1 uncultured Spirochaetia bacterium
GTTGTAAATTTTTTTTATTCACATAATGCGACAGCCTCGGAGGGAGCGGGTGGCTACACTTTTCTGAAAAAGATATTCATTACCCTTACAGTTATATAAATGATGTTTCCCTCGATTGCAGTTTCATAGAGGTCAGAAATCCTTTTATCTGAGTTTTCAAGAAGATTTTCATAGCCTTTATTACAGGGGCGCGGGTAGCGGATATATGAGTAAAAAACTTCAGCACTCATCAGCCCGAATCTCCTGAAAAGCTCAACCACTTCATCTTCATAATAGAAATGCCAGTGTCCGTCGTCCTTCAATTCCTGGTATCTGTCGATAAATCCGTATTTGTCTTCCGGATATGTCATTGGATCGGAAAAAATGAAAAATCCCCCTTTTTTCAGAATTCTTCTGATTTCACGGATCGACAGCTCCGGGTCCGGGAAATGATGAAACGCATATCTGGAAATAATTCCTCTGAATTTAGCATCGGAGTATGGCAGTCTGGTGCCGTCATATGAATTGAACATTACATTGGGAAAGGAATTCTCTTCAACTATCTGATTGTTCAGATTAATCGATTTTTCCGCAATATCCAGACCGGTAACAATCACATTTCTGTAGCGTCTGGCCATTTCAAATGCCAGATATCCATTTCCTGTGCCCAGGTCAAGATACCTTTCATCATCTTCAATTTCCAGAAACTCCATCAGTTTATCAAGATGCAGCTGATCAGAATGGATCTGTCTGTACTCTTTTGTGTGAAGTTCGGAATCAAACCGTTTTTTTGCCTTTTTAATCCTTGTATTTTGTATACTGTTTATTAATCCATTTTGCATAATAATCCTCCCCTAAATCACATGCAAAAAAAACCCCGCAAAATTGCGGGGAAACCAGTCAAACCAGATAATACACCTAGAACTTCCCCGCCGGCAAATCAAGGTGAGAAAATAGATATTTGGGTGTTCTGTGCATAATCATAATGAAGGATTATTATATTAATTAAAATTATTGTCAATTAAAGCCTGTTTGTTTTTTCTTTTTTTATAGGTAAATTTACTGTATTTCGTTTTTTTTGGGGAATGTCAATTCTGATAATCAGCGTTTTGTGAGATTTTCATTCAAATTTACATATGTCTATTTTATAGATTTTTACATAAATGTGCCTTTTCCAAAATTATGCTGAATTTTTGTTTAGATAAAATTACGAAATAACCGTTTTTTTTCAGAAATGCCGAAAAAAGTTGTGTTAAAATTTTCCAGGCTCGGTTAAAGTTGTTCTAATACAAACAAGATTGGAGGAATGTATGAAGGTAAAAAGTAAAATTTTTATCATCCTGGTTGTACTGCTCTTTCTCTTCGCCTGTAAATTTGATCAGGGCATCAGTCCGGGAAGCGGAGCAGACGGTTCCGCAGCAAGAAGCCTTGCTGCAGGCTGGAATGCGGCAAGGTACGGAGACATTATGGATATCGGTCCATATCTCCGCATGGTTGACAATGATCCCGAGTTAAGAGCGCTTGTCGATGAACAGGTAAAAGCCGCTGCGGCTGCATGGAATTTTGATGCATCCGAAGGCGGAGATGCTGAAGGTGAAGATGATGATCCGTTTACATTTGACGGAGGTACCAAGGATTTCCTTGGTTATGATTCGCTGTATGGTTATTATTTTAAAAGCTATACATTAAGAAGTGTCGGCGCGAACTGTGAAGTCTGGGTTGCCGATGATCTGTCTTACGAAGATGACAGACCGGACCCTGTAATTACACAGGAGCAGGTCGATCTTATGAGAGATGAATTCGATTCCAATATTTATCCCATGGATACCGGCTTCTTCGGAATCCCTGACGGGCACTCGGGAATTGATTCTCAGCTTGCTGCATGGGGATATGTACCGGATGACTATTATGTTTCTGATGACGGCATTGAAAGAATCCAGATAATGGTTGACAATGTCCGGGACGAATCATATTACGATCCGGAATATCCGTTCTATATTGCCGGTTTTTACAGTTCCACTTTCGAAGCCTATTATGACAGAAATGTAATTACCATCGACAGTCATCAATGGGAAGAAAGGCTTGAATCAGTATATTTCGGCACTACAGCCCATGAATTCCAGCACCTTATTCATGACGATAACGACTCAGCTGAAGACACCTGGCTGAATGAAGGAATGTCAATGTTTGCTGAATATCTGTGCGGATACGGACATCCTGAAAGCCACATTAATTTCTTCCTTGATCATCCGGAAAATTCTCTGGTTGAATGGGATGAACATTATGACGCAGTTACAGGACCGGAAACACTTGCCGATTATGGACAGGCATACCTGTTCATGCTTTATCTGGATGAACATTTCGGACAGGATTATATTCAGTCACTTGCTGTCAGTGAATTGCACGGCATAGGCTCAGTTGAAAGTGTTCTGCATGATTACGGCTGTAATCTCAGTTTTGCTGAATTGTTCAGAAGATTCAGTATTGCCCTTGTTGTTGACAGCTATATGCCCGGATGGGGAATTTACAATTTTCAAAGCATAGATGTTGAGCTGAATTATGAAAGTGCTCTGGAATATGACAAGGACGGAGTTCCGGCCTGGGGAGCTGATTACAAGGTTATTGAAAATGCCAAGAAAGTAAAAAGCATTAAAATGGATGGTATTGAATATCTTCCGATTCCCTGGACAACAGCTGAAGATCCCTTTGATGCAGGAAATACCGTACTCTGGGGTAATGAAGGCGAAGAACTTGCCAACAAGATAGTTCTGGAAGTGGATCTGACAGGACTTTCTGAAGCCACCCTTACTTTTGATAATTTTATCCAGATAGAAGAACAATGGGACTTCGGCATTGTTCAGGTTTCAACAGACCATGGAGAAACATGGACAAGTCTGGCAAATGAAAACACAAGAGACGATATAGTTGCAGAAGGTTATCCTGCAATTATTGAAAATCTCCCGGGATTTACCGGATATTATGATGACTGGACAAATGAAGTTTTTGATCTTTCTCCGTATACAGGCCAGGTAGTTGATATCTGCTTCAATTATATGACTGACTGGGGTTATAATGATCCCGGCTGGTTTATCGACAATATTGAAATACCCGAAATCGGTCTTTCTCTTGACTGCAGTGATATGTCCGCTTTCATCAGCTATGATATACTTGTAAACCGAAAGGTCACTTATCAGGTTACTTTTGTAAATGAAAAGAAGAACTTCAGGAATCCTTCACAGAAATTCTACAGAGTGCTGAGTCTGAATCCGTTCAGTATTACTGAAGAACAGTCTGTGGAACTGAGAACTTTCTTCCAGTCGGGCACCAATTACATGGTTGTATGGTTTCCGGCTCCCGAAGGAGTGAAAGGTGTTGCAGACTTTGAATACGAACTTATTATGAAACCGCCCAAACCCCCGTGGCCCTGGTGGAAACCATGGTGGTGGAACATGAAACACAGGTAAGATAATTATTTAAGGCTGTCCGCAAGGGCAGCCTTCCTTTTTAAACCACTAATAACACGAATCGGGCATAGCGGGCATAACGGGTCTTTCCCAATATACATTAGTGTAACCGTGGTCCTATTCGTGTAATCTTCGTGGTTTTTCCTGATCTGTCTGGTCGCATGATAGCCGTAAATAACTTTCCCCTCATGATGTTCCTGTCCGGGGCTTAGTCCGAATCCCAGGGCTTTCCACATCGGTATTGCTGCAGTTTTATCGCTTGAACTCCATGCCCTTAGCTGAATACTTCCCATCTCTTTGCCGTAATCAGCAGCTCTTTTTATCAGGGCCCTTGCAATCCCTTTTCGCCTGTATTCGGGGCGGACTTCGATAATCCAGATCAGCAGGTCATGTTCGTGTTCGATCGGAGCATAAAGATTGAATTTTTTGCCGTGAAGGTTTTCCCCTGCCTGCCGGGCAGACAATGATCATAGGCTTTCTGTCCGAAAGCGTGCTTAATTTTCTCTTTCAGGCCGGTATCACATTCAATAATTTTCATTTTAATATGTCCCCAATTAAATTTAATAATTATTAAGTCTGAAGGCAATGTGAAGGTTATGCACTTTAACGTCTTTCTTTATTGAACCACAGAGTTCACAGAGTTTTCATTGAAGGTTTAATTATCTTCCGTGGTATAAGCATTTAATTCAGAAATAAATTTAAGTGTTGTGAAAACAAATATAAAATCATAAATAAGAAAATATCAAGTGGAAACCCGATTAACCTGAAATACCAAAGACTCTCTATGTCCTCTGTGAACTCTTTGGTTTAAAAAAACCGGCCATATCAGTAAGCCAGTTTTTCAATCTGGCTGTTCAGTATGGATTCACTTACGGCCGAAGAATATCTTTTTGACTCTGTCCCCGTTTTGTCAAAGATTATGGTTGTCGGGACGGATCTGATATTTTATAATCGGAGATGAAGCCGGCAAGTGCGCCGGGGTCTTTTCCTGTGGAAGTAAGATTGATGCTGTAAAATGAAACGGCCTGTTTATCAAGGCCCGCAAAAAATCATTCAGTTCAGGGATTTCGGCTTTGCATGGAGGGCCCCAGCTGGCCCAGAAATTGAGTACCATCGGTTTGCTGTCTTTATCAGCAAGATTTACAGTATTTCCTTCAAAATCCTCCAGCACAAGGGAATGGCCGTTTCCTTCTTCT
>CAZKOK010000200.1:4649-7132 GCA_964554355.1 uncultured Spirochaetia bacterium
AGCGGATATTCATGTCTGCATTTTTTGTTATTGCAGAAAATACAAGTGACATGGCAAGGCTTAATACGATAACTGCCCCAAGGCAGATTACGCCTCCTTTTATGAAAATTTTTCTGTTGTCTCTGATTTTCAATGCTGTTATTGCAAGATAGATCAGACCGGCCGCAATTCCGGCAGCAAGCCCCAGGGCGGATCCGGGAAGATATAAAAGTGAGGTAATGCTGGTTTTTACTGTGGAAAAATCAGTAAAAAGCGGACTTATTTTCCAGACAAGTAGTGTAATGATCAGTGCATTGGATGACTTGTTCAGGACGGCGGACCTTGTTTTCTTTTCCCTGATTGTTTTCCTGATAAGCAGCCAGTTGGTTCCGAATGAGATGATAACAAACAGCAGAAGAGAAGGGATGTTTAGTGGTCCGATTGAAATACGATTACCCATGACTGATACCTTATTGTGTTTTTATAATATATCAAAATTTGAATATTAAATCAATGAAAAACCTACAGAATATCTGTTGCCAACAAATGACACGAATGAATTACTCTGTCCCCATTACTGCTCTGTTTTCTCTGCGCCCTTAATCTTCCTGAATTATCTGCATATATTTGTTACAAATTCATATAATATTTCAAAAAACAGTAACATTTTCTTGACTATCCGGTGTTTCATTGGTATATAGTATTTAAGGAAATTGTAACATGAATGCAGTAATGGAATTTCATAAATACTATCCGCTTACAATCCTTGATGCGATGTACACAATATGCATTGCCAACGAGGGCTGGAAGCCGGCTGTTCCTGACCTTCCCGATCCGACGGTAAAGGGGAGCAAATCATTTTTGATGTTTACAGGGGCAAGCGACAGCGCTGTGCGCACGGCGTTTTCGCGCGAAAGAAAAAAGGAAAACCTGAGGTTTTTCAGAGACACAACCGGGGTACTCCGCTTTGACATGAATGATCTGGGACACGGGCTGACCAGATTTTATCAAGGTGACAAGGATGAGATTTCGGGTATGACAATGGCCGTGTTCCAGTTTGAAACCAGCCAGAATCAGGCCAGATATGCCTTAAAGGAAATACTGAAGAATTTCGGTTTCACAATGTTTGCCCAGAATACATATATCAGTAAGAAAGTGGACCACAGGGAGGTCGAAGCTGCTGCAGACGCAATCGGCCTCAGTAATAATCTGTTCCTGTTTGACACGGGCCTTCCGGAAGGGACAGCATTAAAAAAAATCAGGGAACTGTATCGTACTGATCATCTGGAAAAAGAGTTTGCGCTATTTAAAAAGCGTCTTCAGAACTATTACAGCGGTGTTTCAGATGATGAAGATTTTTACAACAGGGCCCTCTGCACAGGCGCGGCAAGTCATCTTTATATCAGGGTAAAGCTGCCTCCGCTGCCTGAGGAGCTGTTTCCCGGCCTGAAAACCGCCAGGGAAATAATTCAGACTATTAACGGTTTCTTTGAAAAGAACTTTGAACGGCATATCAGATTTTATCTGAGAATGCATGGAGGAGAGGAATGAACAAAAAAATAATAATTATCGGCGGCGGACTTACCGGACTTTCTGCCGGGATCTATGCAAGAAAGCATGGCTACGAAGCCGAAATATTTGAAAGCCACAGCCTGCCCGGCGGCGTATGTACCAGCTGGGAACGCAAAGGCTATACATTTGACGGAGCATTTCACTGGTGGCTCGGGTCTGTCCCCGAAAGTCCGTTCTACAAGCTATTTGATGATGTTGGTACATTCCCGGGCACCGAGGTGCTTGACAGGAAGCTTTTTACGATTTTAAAATTCAGGGATGGGAGTGAATTCGAGGTATGGGCTGATAATGAAAAACTCAAGGCCGGCATGCTGAAGGCGGCTCCTGAGGATTCCGATAAAATTGAGGATTTCTTCAGGGAAATGCAGGAATTAAGTTCTGTACAGATGCCCATGGAAAAACCGCAGGAAGCATTTACGCTCATTGATTTGTTCAGATTGATCAAAAACGGCGGATCAAAACTAAAAACAGTGCAGAAATATATGAAAGTCCCGATAGCTGAATATGCTTCGCGTTTCAGTTCGCAGAAACTTAAGGACATCTTTACAAGGATATTCCCGCCCGATTGTCCGGTATTTGTTATGATGAACTTTCTCGGTCTTTTCAATATCGGCGACGGAAATTTTCCGAAAGGCGGCGCGATGAAATTCGTGCGCAGGATAGAAAAAAAACTGCTTGATCTGGGCGGAAAGATAAATTACAACTCGAGGGTGAAGAAGGTCCTTGTAGAAAAAAACAGGGCCGTTGGTATTGAACTGGAGGATGGAACAAAACATTATGCTGACTGGGTGCTTTCTGCAGCTGACGGTTATTCGACAATCTTTAAAATGCTTGACGGAAAATATACAGGAAAGAAGATTCAAAAATTATATAGCGAAAACAAAATATTCCAGCCGCTCTGCCAGGTCTCATTCGGCATAAATGCTGATCTT
>CAZKOK010000201.1:0-7127 GCA_964554355.1 uncultured Spirochaetia bacterium
GGAATTGTATTCATATTTCGTCTTATCACTGCTTTTACCCTTGCAGTTAATTCCCGGATGCTGAATGGTTTTGTGATATAGTCATCCGCTCCGATTTCAAGCCCGAGTACCTTGTCAATTTCTTCGCTTTTTGCAGTAAGCATTATTATAGGTGTAACCGGATCTGTCTGCCGGATTTCTGAGCATACCTCATATCCGTTTTTTTCAGGCATCATAATATCAAGGATTATGCAGTCCGGTCCGGTCTCCCTGTACAGCGAAATTGCCTCAATGCCGTTATGAGCGCAGTGTGTAGTATATCCTTCACTCTGCAGCAGGTCTTCCAGGCCCATACTGATTGAGGGATCATCTTCTGCTATTAATATTGTCTTTCTGCTCATTTTCATTCTCCATGTACAGGGGGATTATCAATGTAAAGATACTTCCCCCCTGCGGATTCGGTTTATAATTAATCGAGCCGCCGTGTGCTTTTGCAAGATGACTGGAAATTGTCAGCCCCAGACCTGTCCCCTGTGTTTTGGCTGACAGTCTGGAGTCAGCACGGTAAAACCGCCTGAAAATCCTGGACGCGCATTTTTCATTAATCCCGATTCCCCTGTCTGTTACAGTCAGAACAGCTTTATAATTTTCGGCTTTCAGCGATACAGAAATTTGTTTGACTGAATCCGAGTATTTAACCGAATTACTGACAAGATTCAGATGTATCTGGATAATTGATTCCGGGTCTGCAAAAATGTAGACCGGGTATTCAGGTATTTCCAGCGACACGGAAAATCCCCTGCTTTCAAGTTCCGGGATATTTGACTCCATATACTGCCTGACCAACCGGGCAAGTTCAATCACGGATTTATTGTATTTCACGATATTCCGTTCGATTCTTGAAAATGAAAGCACATTATTGATAAGCCGGCTGAGTCTGTCTGTTTCATTGATTATGATTTTCAGATACTGCTTCTGTTTTCCCGGATTTGTAATTTTCCTGTCTTGAAGCAGTTCGCTGAACATTTTAATTGATGTCAGCGGTGTTTTAAGTTCATGTGAAACATTGGCGACAAAGGTTGTCTTCTGCATGGCCGTTTTTACTTCTGCCATTATCATCATGAAAATGAAGAGGCTGCCTGCTGCGATGAAGAGAATCAGGACGATCAGCAAAGCCCACATGGACATGGTAATCCAGCGGGTTTCTGCGTCAATCCTGTCCGGATCAGACAGATAAACGGCAATCTCCCACCCGGGAAGCAGTTCGCTTATCTCTTTGGAAACAATCGGCACCTTCCAGTCTGTATTGCTGTTTTCAGGCATAAAAAGGGGATTTCCTTTTTCATCCAGAATGGTGATAATTCTCTGCTCATTGATTATTCCCGGCAGAAGATCAAAAAGAGAGTCCCTGAATTCTGTTTCGTCGATCAGACATCCGTTTATTATGCCGTCTGGTTCTATCTGCCAGTAGAGGAGCTGCAGTGAGTCATGGATTATTCTGGGAATAATTCCATGGTCTTTTTCAATGTTATTTATTATCTGGGAAAATGTCATCGGCTTAAACACAAATACCGATGCAGATTCAAGATCGATAATATCCGTTTCGGGCATAATGTTTATGTTACGCTGTGAAATGATGCTGCCGCTTTCCTGCGCCTGCTGATAAACCTCCTCTTTCAACTCAGCGTTTTTGGTGAATTCCATTTTTGTCTGCTGATATGCAAGGTCATTTACCATCTGATTGACTGCCGGGTCATTTTCCTGCTGGAAATAGAGTTCAACTACATCCTGATAGACCGGAACAGATTCGAAATCCATCAGAAAGTCCCCGTTGTTTTTCAGAAAATCGGTCTCGCTGTCAGTCTTGTCTGCTGATGTTTCTTCGGGGTACAGGATCAGTTCTCCAGGTATAACTTCAAATTTCTGTCCCTGATAACCCAGCCAGTCGCCGGATTTATCAGATGTGAATATATTGTACTGAATCTGGTCCAGGTGGTCCTTGATCTGTTCCTGGGTCAAACGGATTTCATTCAGATAGGATTCCTGTATCCGCTTTTCAATAAACAGATATTCGCTTTTAATTGACCGTATCGTAAAAAGTGTCAGGATAAGGCTTGGAATCCCGATGCATATGATAAACAGGATTCCAAGCTTCAGGGCTTTTCTGTTCATCAGCCTATTGTTTCACCCTTGCCGTTTTTTTTCAAGTTTTTAATCCCGTTGTTTTTGTCCCGGCTGTAATTCTTGAGTGTCAGGGATACGTAAAGGTTTTTCAGTTTTTGCAGAATGATTATTCCAATGAGAATAAACAGGGCTGATAAGACTGCGATTGTACATATTGCCAGATAATATTTGACAGCCCATACAATGGAAGCAAGCGCTGATTTTAAAATATCGGCCTTGTATTGTACTGTTTCGGAAAAAGTAAGATGAACTGTACAGAATTCATTTTCTTCATCAAATTGTCCAAGCTGGACGTTATATACTTTGATCTGCTCTTCGATTTCCAGGATTCTGTTCTGAAGTTCAATAAGATCGCCGATGTCACCGCTTCTTCCTTTAAGGGCAGCCAGCGCGTCCCGGGCATTTTCCAGGGAGAGTTTGTCGGCTTCAAGGTTTTTATATTCACTGGTTTTATCAACCTTGTTTATGGAAATACTTGCCAGGTGGCCGATTTTTTTTATGGTTTCTATAAACGAATCAAACAGGGAGGGATGAACGCCTATTGACATGTACACGCTCCGGTATCCGGGAAGACCTGTCCGGTTTTCATACTGAATGATTGCCTTTGCAGATTCTATGGCCTGAGTCAGCGATGCATCGTCTTTTTCAAATTCGGCAGAAGTCAAAGTTAAATATGCGGTTTTCTCGTATTTCTGATCAATTACATAATCAGCTGTATTCGAACCGGTATCTTTAAACTTCACCTGTGAACTTGCAAAATTCTGGATCCGTACGGATTGTTCCTGGTTTAAATAGTTTGCCGTTCCTGTTGTGACTGAAGTGTATGTGATGCTGTAGAAAAATCTGACAGCAAACAGAACAGCTAATATGATAAATGATATTATTACTCCTGCTATTATCGCTTTTCTTTTCATAATTTTTCCTCCTTTACTGCCGTTGCTGCAGCATCTGATTGCTGAAATCAAACTGTCCGGACATCATGTTTCTTTCGGAATTAAACTGTACGGCAGCCGTATCAGTATTGAAAACCGGGAGTACCGATATATGAACGGTTTCGCTCATATAGCTTGAAACAGAAAAAGCAAGATCTTTGTATTCGGTTTTCCAGATTTCCATATTCCAGCCGCTTTCATCCAGTGAAAGACTGACTGTTCCGGTGTTTTTGATAAACGGTATAATCAGTTTTTCCGTTATCTCTTCATCTTCATGGAAATCCGCTGTTACTGCGCATGACACTTTGATAATTTTTGGCAGAATGTGAGCGGCAAGTGAAGAAGAAGCAAAAATATCAAGGCTTACAAACTTGTTGTCATGAAGTATGAGCAGACCGGTTATTTCAGGATTTTTCTCAAGGTAAACAGTTATCTTTTGTATATAGTTTTCGATCTCTTCCTGTTTTTCTTCGCTGCGGTAAATATCCTGATACGCGCTGGTACCGGATGTTACAGATTCTTCGGCACTCTTCTTCTGCACTTCCTGCCAGATCTGCTGCTGGTTTGTTACTGATTCCTGTGCAAGGTAACGCATTTTATTTGTTCCGAGGTTTTCCTCCGAATAAAACCCGGATGTTTTGACATTCCAGCGGCCCGCTTCCACACAGAATACCGGAACCTCCACATCTTTTTCTCCGGGAAGAATAATCATGTCCCTGGAAATTATTCTGTCCTGTTTTCCTCCGGAAACAATTTCTCCTGCCATCAGGAAAACAGGCTGTTTTGCCTTGCTTGATGCCAGTAACTTAGGTACATTGCCTGAATCCTTTTCTGTTATCAAAAGGACGCCTGATTCAATGCTCTCTTCCAGAGAGAGTATGCCGCTGTCATCCTGTTTTTCAGAATAAAGCGGATAGACTGTTAATTCTCCCAGAGTGAATGGCATTTTTGTCTTAAAGGACTCCGGAATTATCTGGGCTGTGAGTTGAAAAACAAGTACAGCAAATACAGATAAAGCCAATATCAGTTTTTTCATATCAATCCTCCTTAAAATATTTGACGGGTCTACAGTTTTGAATGTAGGACAATTTTTGATTTGGTATGTCATGGAAATGTAAAAAGTTGTAAAAAGTTGTAAAAAGATGGTAGTGTCTGTTTTATTCCAAAAGAAAACCACCTCCTACGGAGGTGGTCCACCAGCTTTACCGGTGGGCGTTTATTAATTTGTTCTTCGGGAATAAATTTATTATTATATTAGAAAAATAGTAAGGAATAAGCATTATGACTGCAAAAATTTTTTTATAATATCTCTGATTTCATTTGGAGTAATTCTTTCTCTTTCTGTTGTACTGACGCCGCTTCTGCAGAAGTCCTATCAACTGCCTCCCGATACAGGGGCTTCCTTTTATCAGTGGCAGCTTGCAGACCCGGCTGCGGCGGCAGGAATTTCATTCTGGGGAGGATATATCCTGCATCAGGCTGCTGTCTGGTTTCTTCTTTTCAGGAGACGCAAAATAAAACCGGAAAAGGGCAAGGTCAGCAGACTGAATATCCTGATTTTCGCTGTAAACATTTTCTTTGTCGGCCTGCACCTGTTTCAGACACGTATCTGGTATGACGGACTGGCCCAGGATGTACCGATCTGGACAGGCCAGGGACCAGTGATAGTGATGCTTGTGTATGTCTTTGTCAGGGGGATGAATCATTTTTACGAAATAACATTTATTCCTGTTGCCCTTTACGGAGGTGCACTCAGTATTTACCTTATCGGATTGCTGGTTGATAAAATACCCGCCGGACAAAAGGCACTTTAATATTTTTCACGCAGAGACCTCAAAGTATGCAAAGGCTGTTCCGTGATTACTTTGCGGTCTTTGCGAGAGTTGTTATACGGAAAAGATTTCTTCCGGAGAAAATAAACTTTCATGAACGGTAATACAATTTACGGGAAGTTATGATCCTTTTGGGGCTGGAATATGAATGGATATATTTGTGCCGTTTGAAAGGTCGGCTTCAAGTGTGCTGTTAAGCTGACGGACAAGGGTATCTATTATTCTCATTCCCAGGCTGTTTTTCCCGGGAGCAATTTCATTTTTCTGCATTCCCTTGCCGTTGTCGCGGACTCTGAGGAGGTATTTTTCCTTGTTTTCTTTTTTGAAAGAAATTTCAATCTCTCCCTTTTTTTTATCAGGGAACGCATGTTTGACGGCATTTGAAACGAGTTCATTTATTATCAAACCGCAGGGAATAGCCAGATCAATGCCGATCCGTATCTTTTCAATGTCCTGGATAATTTTAATATTTTCCGAAATCTCGCCGAAGGTGGAATCCAGGTGCATTATTATATTGTCAATGTATTCTTCGAAAAGTATTTTCGAAAAATCCTTTGACTGGTAAAGCTTCTCGTGAACGACGGAAATCGAATGGATCCTGTTCTGCGTTTCCGTGAATTTCTGAACCAGGTCCGGATCATTTACCTGTCTTGCCTGCAGGCCGAGCAGACTGGAAATAATCTGCAGATTGTTTTTTACCCTGTGATGAATTTCCTTTAAAAGAATTTCCTTTTCGGTCAGCGCTTCATGAATTTTCTTTTCAATTTTTTTCCTTTCGGTAATTTCTTTCTGAAGGTCGTCGTTAATTGCTGCGATCTCTTTTGTGCGCTCTGCAACCCGGTGTTCAAGTTCCTTGTGGGCTTCCTTTAATACATTTTCCGCCTTTATCTGTTCGGTCCTGTTATTAAGGATCGCAAACATGGTCTGTCTTGCATCATCTATGACGGCCAGCAGGTCGATTGTCAAAAGCTGATCGTTAACTTTTACCGGAGGATTCATGTGCTTGAGCATCCGGACTTCCTTTACTTCTTCCAGCATTTTACCCACAAGAGACTTCTGGTCTTCCTCAAAAATTGAAATGAAAGGTTTTGCCAGCATCTCTTCTTCGCTCAAGCCGAAGTTCTGTACGGCAGCTTCATTTGTGTAAATTATTATACCATCGTAAGTCATTTCAAAAATGCATTCGGACATGTTGGAAAGAATAAGTTCGAAGTGTTTTTTGCTTGAAAGAAGCTCCTTGGTGATTCCGCGCTGACTTAAATGATTGTTTTCAAATGAAATCCCCCTTGCCTCTTCACCTTTTGCTGAAAGTTCCTCAAGCACCTGAAAAACATGTTCTCCTACCGATTTGAGGGGGCCTTTGGCTATCGATGCATTAAAGCCGATACTTTCAAAGTCGATGCTTTCTTCCGTGGAAATTGCCGAAAGAACAACAAGAAAAGTCTTGTTGTATTTTTCGTCATTGCGCAGCATCCTGCAGAGTTTCTTGCCGTCTATATTCGGCATTATCAGGTCGATGAAAATTACATCCGGAGAGTATGTTTCAAGAATGTTTAAAGCTGATAAACCGTCTTCCGCCGATTTAACCGCATGCCCGGCCTCCTCGAGCTGCATGTGCATGAAAGTACGGATAGCTTCATCGTTGTCAACAACCAGTATCTGCAAAGTCGGTATCCTTTAATAGAGTCGGAATTGAAAGCAGAAATATCAGGCACACCCCTTCCGCCTACATTCAAAGTATATACCGTAACCGGTGAGTTGGCAAATAAAAGGGGGAGGAAAGGACACAAAGAAGACAAAGTTCACAAAGTATGAATTGGGGACGGACCCAAAGGAGAATGACTCAAGCGGCGACGCGGCGACGCTACGGGCGGGGAGGGTAGTGGTTTTTATTCGGGCTTCCGCAGGGTATTCATTTTCAGTGAAAGATGATTACGGGTTTCTCGCAGAACCATACAACCGGAAGTCCGATTCTAATTCACTCACCCACGATCCGTCGCGTCGTAGCGTCGTCGCGTGAGCTTCTCCCTTCATAGCCTTTCCTTAACCGTCATCCTTAAATCATAAAGCAGATATTTCACAGTCCCTTCCGGCATTTTATGGACAGCACAGATTTCAGATATCTTCAGCCCCTTTTCATAAAAGAGTGAATAGATAAGTCTCTGCTGTTCGGGCAGTTTTTCAATTATTAATTTCAGAT
>CAZKOK010000202.1:0-2598 GCA_964554355.1 uncultured Spirochaetia bacterium
TATAAATATTCGCATTCAGACGATGTTCCGACAGGATGCTGATCAGTTCTTCTCCGTTGCCTGCGCAGATTACAGGCACATTTATTTCAGCTTCCGTAATGGCGTCTTTAATCAGCAGGCAGTCGTCTTCATCATCTTCAGCCATAATTATAACAGGTTTATTAAGGTTCATATGTATTCCCCCGGTATTTTTCATATATTCTGCAACTGTTTGTATTGACTTGATTTCAGGACTTTTATTCTTGATGTGACAATATCCATTATATATCCTGAATGGTTTTTTTTCAATATATAATTTATATATACAGACATGTTTCATTGTCCGAATTTTAATTTATTGGTATTTCATTGTCAAACTTTTGTCCCTGTCCCGGGATTTCTGTATATATAAAATCTCTATATACCGTTCATGTTCCGTTCATATTTCCGGTTTAGTATTATTACATCAATTACCCGATGGAGGTTAAAAATGAAAAAAACAGTAATGCTGTTTCTTGCTGTTCTGACAGTAAGCGCTGCTTTTGCCGGCGGAAAAACTGAAGAACAAAATCAGACGGAGGGGTATACCCCGGAAGTTATTCAGGTAGAAGGCCCCCTGGCTTTTGGAGAATACGGCGAACCTTATGTAGAGCAGGATGGAGTTAAATATCTGCTTAGAATTCCCTATACCGGTTCCGAGGTTCCTGATGTGAAAGAAGGTGATGTAATATCAGTGGAAGGTTATGTCATGCCGATGAACAAATTCTGGAACAGGGACAATTACCAGCATCTGATGGTTAGCAAAGCTGAAGTCAATGGTGAAGAATTCGAAATTGCTGAATTCGACAGCAGGTTCGGTGACATGCCCGGGCCAATGGGCCCCGGCGGAAGAGACCGGAATCCCCGCGGAATGATGCCGCGCGGCGGTGGCTACAACAGGTGGTAAAAGTCCAAAGCTGAAAATACCGCAGGATAACTGCGGTATTTTCTGTTATATTAGTATTATGAATGTTATTGTTGTCGAAGATGAAAAAAAACTGAATCAGATGATCTGCGATTACCTTGAGGCGATGGGGCATAAATGTTTTCAGGAATACGATGGTCTTTCCGCCCTGCACAGCATCCCGGCCCAAAATGCCGATTTCATTATACTTGATATCATGCTTCCCGGACTGGACGGGCTTGATCTTTTAAGGCGGATCAGGGAGTTTTCCAGAATTCCTGTTATTATGCTGACTGCAAAATCAGGCGAGGAAAACGTTATAATGGCCCTGGATCTTGGAGCTGATGATTTTATAAACAAACCCTTCAGCATGAAAGAACTTGAAGCCAGAATAAGAGCAGTGTCCAGAAGAGTATTTCCTCATCCGCAGGATTCAGAGTTCAGCTGCGGGCCGTTTTCTGTTGATGAGCAGAAAAGAAGCGTAAAAAAGGAAGGCAGGAATCTGGAATTAACAGCTGTTCAGTTTGAAATTCTTGTTACACTCCTCAGGAATCCCGGAAGGGTCTTTACCAGAATGCAGCTTTTAAAATCATTTCAGGATGATGTTTATGAAGGGTATGAAAGGACAATCGATGTCCACATAAAAAATATACGCAAAATAATGGAAAAAACCCCTTCCGAACCTGAATATATTCTGACTGTCCGCGGAGTTGGCTACAAGTTTTTTGAGGGAGAAGGATGAAAAGAAAGATTCTTCTGGAAATATTGCTGTCTTTTCTTGCAGTAGTTTTAATAAGCGTTTCGGTTATGGCATTTTTTACCGGCCTTGCCGCACGTAAAACATACAGCAATTTTGTCAGAAACTCAGACAGGGTTGCTGCAGAAAGCTTTGCCGGAATCTTCAGGGAATCTGGATTTTCAGACGAAGACCTGATGGATTTTTTCCGCTCAAGGCCGAATATGGGTTCCATGAGAGGGCAGTCCGGGAACAGATTTGTGCTTCCGATGCACAGAGACGGACAGCCTATGCGTACCATCATTACCGATACATCCGGAAAAATAATTCTGGATTCAAACCCTCAGGAAGAAAGCCCGGTTCTATCCCCTGAGAACGGCATTGAACTAAATCTTGCCGGCGGAGACAGCTTCAGGCTGTTTACTGGAAGTATGATCAATTCTGATTTTACCGAAAGCGACCGGGAATACATTGAGAAGGTAAATATGGCTATTTTAACTGCTTTTGCCGTAAGTCTGATTTCTGCAATGGTTCTCGCCTTTTTTATAGCAAGAAGAATAACCGCACCTGTGCTTCTTCTGTCTGAAGCTGCCGCCGGTATTGCGTCGGGTGATTTTAATAAGCGGGTATCAATAAAACGGAAGGATGAAATCGGCGGGCTTGCAGCAAGTTTCAACTTAATGGCTGAATCCCTGCAGAAAGATGCCGAACTGAAAAAGAATATGTTCTCCGATGCGGCACATGAACTGAAGACTCCTGTAACCTTGATGCAGAACAGAATAGAGATGATGCTGGACGGTATCTACAAGGCCGATCAGAAAAACCTCAGGCAGCTTTATGATGACAGTTTTCAGCTGTCAAAACTGATTGATGATCTTCAGTCCCTGTATGACGCCGAACAGGGGGAACTTGATTACCGCAAGTCCGAAACAGACCTGTC
>CAZKOK010000202.1:2608-7081 GCA_964554355.1 uncultured Spirochaetia bacterium
ATTGATAGTATCATCAAAAGTTAACTCAATTATTAAAACATCATCCGAATCATTCAGGGCAGGATTTTCAAAGCTTGGTATAAAAATTCTGGAAGAAATTGACGGGAATATTCCCCGCATCCATGCTGATCCGAAAAGGCTGATGCAGGTCTTTCATAATATCCTTGAAAATGCCTTGAGTTTCAGTCCAAAGGGTTCTGTTGTATATATAAGATGTATGAACAAAAATGATGCAGTTATTGTAGAAGTCGAGGACGAAGGTCCCGGCATTCCGGAAAAGGAAAGGGCCCGCATTTTTAACAGGTTTTACAGGGTTGATCCTTCCAGGAGCCGCAATACAGGAGGTTCCGGCCTTGGTCTGGCTATCTGCAGCAGGATACTTCAGGCGCACGGGGCCGTAATTTCCGCCGAAAACGGCAAAAAGGGAGCACTGTTCAGGATAGTGTTTCCGGTTGAAAATCCCTGAAACGCAGACGGGGATTTCACTGAATTCAGGTTTCTCACAGAGTTCTCAGAGGCACAGAGAGGTTATTGGGAATATACAATTGCAGCTGTCAGCGATCGCTGACAGTTCACTGGGAGCTTTCGGATTTTTATTTTATACAAATAAAAAAAAGAATATTTAATCCGCGTAATCTGTAAGACGATAGAGCGATGCGCAGCATTGTCTCGAAAGTCCGTAGTTTTTCTTCATTTTTATTTGTTCCCACAAAAATGTAGGCTATCTTTGGTGTTTCCTACGAAAATGTATGAAATACCAATATGTGGATTGTACCGCATTATGTGTGAAAATCTGTTTTGCCCCTTTAAAACACCCTGAAATCATTACTTTTTTATATAAATGTCTATTCAATCTGTTTTTTTATCTTTTCTGTAAAAATGGCATATTTATTGCTCTTTATCTGTATTAACTTTGTAAATCACAATCAGGAGGGATGTGTGAAAAAGATTTTTATAATACTGATTCTTCTGTCTGTTGCTGTAATTGCATCAGCGGAAACATCAGAAGAGGCAATTGCCGGCATTTCAATAGGACTTAATACGGTATGGGTCCTTGTCGCGGCCTTTCTTGTATTCTTTATGCAGGCCGGTTTCGGTATGGTTGAGGCCGGATTTATCCGTGCAAAAAATACAACCAATATTCTGACAAAGAACTTTCTTGATTTCTGCATGGCTTCCATAGGGTTTTTCGCAGTCGGTTATGCATTCATGTTCGGAACAGGAAATGGATTTATCGGCGGCAGCGGATTTTTATTATTCGGAGCTGAAAACCCGACCAGCCTTCCGCTTCCTGCTTTCTGGCTTTTCCAGGCCGCATTCTGCGGAGCTGCTGCAACAATTGTAGCAGGAGGAATGGCTGAAAGAATGAAATTTCCTGCTTATCTGATCTACTCACTCCTCATTTCTTCCATTGTTTACCCGATCGTAGGTCACTGGGTATGGGGCGACGGCTGGCTCGCAAAGCTAGGATACCTGGATTTTGCGGGGAGTTCTGTAGTGCATACAACAGGCGGAGTGGCTGCGCTTATCGGGACAATTATGCTTAAGCCGAGGTCAGGAAAATACAGAAAGGACGGGAGTCCCAATATACTTGGCGGACACAGCATACCCCTGGCTGCGCTTGGTGTATTTATTCTCTGGTTCGGATGGTTCGGCTTTAATCCGGGGTCAACTCTTGGAGTAGGCGACGGATCGCTGATAGCCATAATTGCAGCAAATACCAGTCTGGCGGCAGCCGCCGGCGGAATTGCGGCAATGATTGCTGTCTGGATAAAACTTGGCAAACCGGACCTCTCCATGGCAATGAACGGTGCTCTTGCCGGTCTTGTTGCCATTACCGCGCCATGTGCTTATGTTGATCCGATATTTGCCATTGCAATTGGTGCTGTAGGGGGTATAATTGTGGTCTTTGGCGTACTTCTTCTTGATAAACTGAAAATTGATGATCCTGTCGGAGCCTTCCCGGTTCATGGAATGAACGGCATCTGGGGTACTCTTGCAGTTGGACTTTTCGGCAAGGCGGATATGGGTCTGATGAATGATGGTCTGTTTCTGGGAGGCGGAATAAAACAATTCGGCATACAGGCTCTTGGTGTATTTACCGTTGCCTTGTTTGTTCTTGCTGCGATGAGCATAATTTTCAAGCTTATTGATCTGGCAATCGGTCTTCGGGTCAGCCGTGATGAAGAAATGCGCGGACTCGATATAGGTGAACATGGTCTGGAATCATATGCCGGTTTCCAGATAGTGGAATAGGAGATGTCAATGAAACTGATAACAGCAATGATAAAACCGCAGAAACTGGAAGATGTAAAAGCCGCGCTTTTTGAAGCAGAGATACATAAAATGACCGTTACATCCTGTCTTGGATGCGGACAGCAGAAGGGTTATGAGGAGACATTCAGGGGAGCGGTTACTGAAATAAATCTGCTTAGAAAAATAAAACTCGATATTGCGGTCAATGATGATTTTGTTGATGCAACCATAGAAGCAATAATTAAAGGAGCCAAGACCGGCACTATTGGTGACGGAAAGATTCTTATAACAGATTTAAAGGAATGCATCAGAATCAGAACGGGTGAAAAGGGGAAAGAAGCCATAGGCTGAATGAATGCCCCGGGAAAATACTGATTGACACAGCAGAAACTAAATAATACGATAAATCATTATGAAAAAGTTTCTGCTGTGCTTTTTTTTATGCAGTTCATCAATAATAACAGCCCAGGAAAGATTCTCAATTGCCGGCAGTCTTGATGATCTGAAATTGCTGAATAATCCGGAATCCGTGGTTTTTTCGGTAGATAAAAGCCCCATTCCCGGTCATCCGAAAGCACTGAATGTAATATATGATTTTCACTGTCTGGCTGATATTCCGTTAAGTAAATTGAAAAATGTAATGACAGACAGGGACAGATTTGTGGAATTCGTTCCGAGACTCATTGATTACAGCTGGGAAAAAAAAGTACTGGATGATGGCACTGAAATAATAATAGAAGACGAACTTGTCGGCCTGAATGTTCTGGGCATCAAGTCGGCATATCATTATTCACTTAACACAAGAGAGATTGAAGATCCCGGCGACGGGATTTTCAAACTGAAATGGACCCTTAACTCGAGTTTCGACGGTGAAATCGGCAGCATTAATGGAAGCTGGTATTTCACTGAAGTATTTATTAATGGGAATAAATACACCTATATGAGATATTACAACGATTGTCTGTTTCTCTCTCCGCCCGGGTATACAAAGTTTATACTGGATACATTTGCCCACAGAGACATGAAAAAACTCCTTATGTCATTTATAAAGCAGTCAAAGAATATTAAGTAATCTTAACAAATATTACAAAATTAGTAATATTTGTTGATCTTATCCTTTTTTCGGGGTATAGTTTTTGGTATGTAAAAAAGGAAACTGCTGATTTCCCCCAGGATTTCTTTTTCCTGTCAATGACAGGGCCTGCAGCCCTTCCGGTTTACCGGAAGGGTTTTCTTCTATTGGTATTGATTTTATCCTAATTATTGACGAAAAAATAAATACGAAATAAATTCCTGATTTTCTGGAAAAAATATATTTTTCCATTAATATTAATAGTATATAAAAGGGAAAATTTATAAACCGGGAATAACATGAAAAAAAAGGTACAATTGTTAATAGTTGAAGATGATCATGTGCAAAGGCTGCTGATAGGCAAAATTCTGGATAAATCGGCAGACTGGCTGGAATTCGTCTCGGAAGCTTCGGTAGCTGCTGCGCAGGCGTCTCTCTACAACAGGGAATTTGATATTGTTATTTCCGATTATATACTTCCGGATGGAAAGGGTACCGAACTTATTGACAAGGAAAAATATCCGCTGATTGTAATGACAAGTCAGGGATCACAACAGATAGCGGCTGAAATAATGAAGTCAGGGGCGCATGACTATCTTGTAAAATCCCAGGACCTGTTTAACGAACTTGCCCATGTTGTTGAAAGAGCTTTGAGGGAATGGAACCTTGAAAAACAGAATAAGCTTATCCAGGAAACCTTAAACAAATCCGAGAGTATGTTTTCCCAGATTTTCGAACAATTCCCGCTTCCGCTGATAATTACCGATTCCGATTTTAAAATCAGCACCATGAACAGTCTTGCCGAAGAATTTTTCGGAAATAATGATGGCGGAAATGAGGATGTTTTTTCAATATGCAGAATATCGGAATCGGTCCGGAACAAAATGGCAAAATCTGACAGCTGTTCTGCGTCGCTTAAGCATCCGAATGGTGATCTGTCTCTTACTCTGCACCGTATTGTCTATCCAAAGAACAAAAAAACCGATAACTATCTGTTTGTATTCTCAAGCAAATAATACCAGCCGCTCCCGATAGAAATTAAAATCACATTATGATAATCTTATGCTTCATTTATGACTGAGCAAACGAAAGAATATAATGATAAAAACGGGATATACAAAGGCTGTCTTGCAGGCAGGATCAGG
>CAZKOK010000203.1:0-7078 GCA_964554355.1 uncultured Spirochaetia bacterium
TCCTCCGGAAGTTATAGTATCAGCTCCCGGGCTTGTTAATCTGCTAGGGGGTCATACTGACTATAATGAAGGTTATGTCCTTCAGGCCGCATTGAAACAGACACTTAAGACAGCAATTTCTGTAAGAAATGACAACAGTCTCCGTTTTTTTGCAGTAGATTTCAATGAAAGAAAAAGAACAACAATCCCGAACCTGAAATACAAGAGGGAAGACCGCTGGGCAAATTATATAAAAGGAATTTGCGTGTCCTATCTGCAGTACGGATTTTCCCTGAAGGGACTGAATATCAGTGTGGAATCGGAATTTCCGCCCGGAATAGGGCTGGCAAGTTCTGCAGCCCTGGAAGTCGCTATTGCACTCGGCATCAAGAACCTTTTCGCCTTGGACGTATCCGATGCGCAGTTTATTCAGATAGCAAACAGGGTAGAAAATGATTTTATGAAAACTTCCCAGACACTGCGCGGTCCGCTTGGATGTTTCCTTGCAAAAGCGAAAAACGCCATGTTTCTGGATATGCGGAGTATGTCCGTTGATAATATTCCTGTTTTTTCCGCTGATTATTCTTTTATTGTTACCGATTCCAATTTGCCGGTAATAAACCCGAAGGACGAAATAAAAACCAGGCGTGAGAAATGCAAACAGTGCGTATCCTATCTTAACCAGAAGAAACCAGGGGCGGCCTTGCGCGATTTTACCGAAAATGATCTTAAGCAGGGGATGGGGCTGGTTCCCGAACCTATCCGGCGGCTGTGTATGCATGTCGTAAGTGAAAATGCCAGAGTTTTGAACGGCAGACAGGCTCTTAAAAAACATGATTACCAGGCTTTTGGAAAGCTGATGAACCGCTCGCATGAGAGTCTGCGTGACAATTATGAAGTTTCCTGTCCTGAACTTGACTGGCTTATTAAAAGAGCATGGGAAACAGATGGTGTCCTCGGCTCGCGTATGAACGGGCCTGGATTCTGCGGCTGCACTGTATCACTGATAAAAAATGACTGTATAGAAAATTACATTGAACAGATAAAAGATTATGAACATATTTTCGGGTTTACACCCAGCGTATACCCTCTTGAACCTTCACGCGGTGTCCGTGTAATATTTCCCTGAAGAAGAGTTGATTATAAATGAAGATACTTTTAACTAATGATGATGGTTTTGACAGTCCTGGTCTTGAATGTCTCAGGGAAAATTTTAAAGGTCATGAACTGTGGACCATGGCTCCTGATGGAGACCGAAGCGGAAAATCTCATGCCATTACTCTCAGAAAACCGCTGAAAATGGAAAAAATCAGTGAAAGAAATTATTCATGCAGCGGGAATCCGGCAGACTGTGTGCTTTATGTGCTTGCAGGGGCTCTTCCGCTCCGGCCGGACCTTGTAATTTCAGGAATTAATCTCGGTCCCAATCTGGGTACCGATCTTGTATATTCCGGAACAGCTGCGGCGGCAAGGCAGGCTGCGTTTTCCGGAATTCCCGGAATGGCCGTATCAACAGCCAGTTTTGATCCGGGTCAGGATTTTCAGCCTATTATTGATTTTATGGAAGTAAATCTTGAAAAACTTGTCAGATTATGGACTCCGGATTTGTTTATAAATATCAATTTTCCGGCTGATAATGCAAATCCGGCTGGTGTGGTAATTACACGTCCTGCAAGGCGCACATACAAGGACAGGGTGGACAGTTTTGTAACCAAAAACGGAGATACATATCTTTTCCTTTCAGGAGAAATTCCGGAAGCGCCGGAAGAAATGGAATCGGATTGGGGGGCTGTAGGCAAGGGAAATATTTCAATATCTCCTATTTTTCTTCATCCTGTTAATCATGAAGAAGAGCAGATTTTTAGAAACGAAAAATTCCAGGTGAAAAAATGAGCGGATCATTCAGTGAAGGCGTAAAATTCTATAAAGCGAAAAGATACAAGCTTGCGCTTGAGGAGTTCTTTTCGCTGGATGAAAACCCGGCTGATAATGCCGATGTTTCCTATTACATAGGACTTTGCTACAGCAAAATGGAAAAATATAATGAGGCGCTTCTTTATCTTGAGCAGGTAGTAACTCTTCACAGGAACCTTCTGCTTATTTTTCAGTGCAGACTCATTTTAAGCTATATCTACAATATTACGGGGCGCTACAGACTTGCCGAATTTGAACTTGAACAGCTTGTTAACTCGGGTTTTGAATCTGCTCAGGTTTTTGCTGTTTACGGTTATACTGCCTACTCACAGTCACGGACGGAAGAAAGTCTTAAGTATCTTCAGAAAGCGCTTAAAATCGATCCGGACAATGCAAATGCATTGAATTCGATCGGATATATAATGGCCGAAGAAGATATCGATTCAGCCGGCGCGATAAGCTACTGTAAAACAGCGGTCAAAAAAAATCCTGAAAACTGGGCGTATCTTGATTCTCTCGGCTGGGCGCATTACAAGGCCGGAAATATGGAAGAGGCCAGGGAATATCTGCGCAAAGCCCTGACTCTTTCAGGCGGGCATAAAACAATTGCCCTGCATATGCGTGAAGTTCTGAATACGTCTCCCGAAGAGGATGATGAGGACGAGTAGCCGGACTATTCAATATTCAATTTTCAGTCCGAGAAAAGCAAGAAAAGACTGGGCTTCCGGCATGGCAACTTTCAGGCCTTTTACATCATTTGCTGAAGGATCAATTTCGTAACCCGAAGCAGTAAGAAAATCTGCATTCTTCAGTCTGCATTTTTGAAAGCTTGTGTTTCTGAATTTTGTACCGGAAAAAATGCTTTGACTGAAATCTGTTTCGGTAAAATCCGAATCCTTGACAGTACATTCTGTAATCAGGATATTTTTCAGCTCTTTATTATAAATGATTACAGAATCAAGAATAGATTCTGTAATTTCAGGTGAAAGGCCGAAATCATTGCAGTCTGTAAGGTTAATGCCGATAAGTTTGCAGCTTGTGAATTTTACATTATTGAGTGTCGTATTTCTGAATTTGCATAGAATAATTTCACAGCCTTCAAACCTGCAGTCGCAGAATGAAGTGTTTGCAAGTTCAAGGCTTTCAAATCTGCAGTTTTTAAACTGGCAGTTTTCAAACGAGATATCATCCAGTAACTGTTCCGTGAAATCACAGGAAATGAAATTTCTATCGATATTATATTCATCTATTTCAGGCATACATATTCTCTACTTTAAATTTATTTTCAGGAAATCTGACTGTTTATCAATCCTGTTCCAGTTATCGTCATATTCTGAATAAAGGAATACTGTGTAAAGAATATTATACTGAAGGTTTCCTATCGGATGTTTATCCGTTTCGCCGGGGAATTTATAAAAATCGATGTCCCTGCAGCAGTAGTATAGTCCATCCTTTATTTCCACACGGGAAAACCGGTGTTCCTGTTAATTGTCATAATAGAGGTAGTGGGGGAGTATATTATCAATACAAATGCATTTGTCCGGATTCAGATTATATTCAGCCATACCCATAAACATATCAGGTTCTTCAAGTATTTTTGAAAGCGGTTTTCCATGACTGAATCCGTCATAAAGCAGGGGTTTGACTGAAAAATTGGTCAGCACCCCGATTTTTTCTTTCAGAATCAGCACAAGAGTAAAGGGTACACGGTTTATTTTGACTTCATTATTGATAACCGGTATAATCTGGTTTTCCTGGATAATCTGAATGCTGAAATAACTGTCTGTTTTCTGCTGTTCTTTATCTTCGGATTGCGGAAAAGACTTGAATGCTGCCATTACAAGAATAATTGAAAAAATAAATTTAATATTAAGCATGATTAATCAGTCTCCTTTTCAACGGCGACGGCCGGTATTCTTTCATTTTAGGCAGGTGTCAGCGATCGCTGACACCTGCATTTATCTTTTTCAGGAAAATTCTTCAATTCATAATTCATCATTTATAATTCATAATTACCTTATGGTTTCTGCCGGAATGTGTTTCCCTTGTAGCTGCATTGAATAAACTGGATATCAGCATCTTCATTGAACAGTTGTGTTACCTGATTTGCTGTAAAGCTTGAATCTTCAACTTTTATTGAATCTGACAGATAATCAGAATAGAACATGGTTGAGCCTTCATTGTCTCTGAATTCGCATTTTTTAAAATTGATATAATAACTGTCCCGGAATGATATAAGTGAATAATCGCCGGTATCCTTGAAAACGGTGTTTGTGAATGTTATGTACTCGGATTTACTGAATTCAAGCAGTCCGTATGTACATTCCCGGATGATGGAATTTTCAATATTCAGATTAATTGTGGTATCCGCTGCGATCCCTATGGTACCGCATCCGAACATATCACATCCGGAAATCCCGATATCCTCGCATTCAATAAAATTGAGTACGCCTCCGGCACAGTATCCCTGTTCAGTATGGCCGAAGGTAAGGTTAACGAGCTGCACATTCCTGCAGTTGAAAAACTCAAGGACCCAGCCGTACATCGGATCAATCAGTATTTCTGTTGACTCTTCTGCACCTCCCCTGATTGTCAGATTGCTGACATTCCTTACAGAGGGATAATATCCGTCGTAATTGTCTATCCACTTGAGTCTGGCATTATTTTTCAGGTCCTGCCGGATGTCGATTCTGTAGGTCCCCGGTTCCAGAATTATGGTTGTATCTGAATTTATTGCTGCAAGCAGCGCAGAAACAGTTGAAACTGTAAGTGTGCGGGGGGGATTATTGTCTGGAGTGCTTTCTGTTTCAATGCCGGCAAGTTCCGTAACAATTGAATGAGCGTTGTCGATAAGATCATTCATGCCGTTGTAAATTTTTGAAACCGAGTTGATGGTCTGGCCTGATTCAACTTCCACAAGCTTAATTGTCAGTACATACCGCTCACCGAAAGGCCCCAGGCTTCCTATGACTATATATTCAGCAGCCAGCAGCTTTCCAATTTCAAGCTGGCATTCTTCACTTGTACAGCCCGAAAGCTGGAATTGAAATTCCTTAAGGATATTTTCCCGCTGACCGGAATCTATAACCCTGTAATTCCCGAGTTTGAGAAAATAGGATGAAATGACATCAGTAAAAAGTTTTGCTTCTCCTGAAGACACCTGCACGGCTTCGAAATCAAGGACTGAAAGAACCGGCAGATTTTCCTGGGCATAAACAAGACACGAGAGAAGCAGAAAAAAAACAACAAATATTTTTTTCATGCCTTATATTATGTCGGGTTATTTGGTAAATCAAGTCCAGATGATGAAAATAATTGATTTATAAATTAAAAAATATTATACTCATAATGTCATATGATGACAATATGAGTATAGGAGATGAATTGTGAAGTCTGTACTGCGTAAATATATCTTTTTAAACTTTTTATTCTGGTTTTCCACAGCCATGATCCTGCCGATTTATGTACTTGTCCTGACTGATGCCGGGCTGTCGCTTTCACGGGTTGCAGTGGCAATGGCAATGGTAGCTATAGCAATTTTTATATTTGAATTCCCGTCGGGTGTCTTTGCTGACTGGTTTGGACGAAAGAGAGTGTACATTATTGCAAATATAATTCTTTCTGTTTCCATGGGCCTGTTATTTCTTTTTAGCTCGTATACCTCGGTTCTTGCCGGTTTATTTCTATTCGGTACCGGAAGGGCCTTTGCTTCCGGAAGTCTGGAAGCGTGGTTCATTGATGCAATACATGAAAATGATCCCGGAGTCGATACCCAGCCTTATCTTGCAAAAGCAGGTGTATTTCTGCTTCTGGCAATTGCCGGAGGAAGCATAGTCGGTGGTCTGATAGCACAGAAACAGTTGGTTATCGGTGATTATAATCCGAGAAAAATACCTCTGCTTGCGGACGCAGCAGTCAAATTTATACTTGCTTTTATAACAGGCTTCATAATAAAGGAGTCAAAACATTTTGAGTCTGACAGTAAAAAACTTAACAGCCTGATTAAGAACCTGAAAGATTTTCTTGCAGATGCCAAAAAAGATAAAATAATTACAGGAATCCTGACTATTACTATTTTCCTGACGATCGGAGGTTCGGTTCTGGAGGTTTACTGGCAGCCTCACTTCAGCAAGGCATTGAATCTTAACGGGAAAGAACTGTATCTGGGGTTTATTATGGCGGGTGCATTCATTCTTAGTGCAGCAGGAAACATGCTGTCTATTCCTCTGGGAAAACTTTTTAAAGGAAGACATGAATATACGGCTTTTGTTTCACATCTGATTTATGGTATCGTAATTCTATTCCTTTCGGCTGTGAATAAAGGATTAGCCGGTTTGGTTGTCTTTCTCCTGTGTTACGGTGCTTCCGGGATGTTCAGTTCGCCGTATTCCAGCCTTTACAATGAACGGCTTAAATCGGAATACAGATCTTCGGGCATATCTGCCCAGAGTCTGTTTTCATACATTGGAATGTTTGCTGCGAGTATTCTGGGATTTGTTGCTGAAAACAGATCAATACCCGCTGTCTGGATGATAAGCGGTTTATTACTGACCGGGAGTTCGGTGATAATACTATTCCTTTACAGAGTAAAGAATGCTAATATGAAAATGGTGAAAGAGAATGATCAATAAGAAAACCTTGTCAGAGCAGGTGGCGGAAACGATTCGTGATGAAATTATTGCCGAAAAATACAAGGCAGGAGAATCTATACCGACAGAACCTGAGCTGGCTGGTCTTTTTCAGGTTTCCCGGTCTGTAATACGTGATGCAGTCAGAATACTTTTCGCATGGGGACTCATCCGCATTGAACACGGAAAAGGTATGTATATTACCGAAAGCCAGGAGAATGGGCTTTCCAAGGCATTGCTGATCGCGCTGCAGAGAGAAAAAGCAACGGTATGGGATATTTCGGAATTTGAAAGATTTCTTTATCCTTCACTTGTGGAACAGGCGGCAAAAAATCATAAGAGTGAAGATACTCCAAAGCTTATGGCTGCAATGGAAAAATATTTTGATGCTTTTAATAATCTGAATGATGTAAAGACTATTCATGGCAGATTTATCGACTTAATGGTTTTATTATGCAAATCATCAGGAAATAAAGTAGTGATTCAGATTGCAGGACCTTTGCTGAAACTCCGGAATGTAAATTCCTGGCTTGATGACAGTGAAATTTCATTTAAAA
>CAZKOK010000204.1:0-7056 GCA_964554355.1 uncultured Spirochaetia bacterium
GTGGACAAATGGATAAATGTATTTAACGAGTTTGGGCATAATGTATTTACAATTTCCGGCTATTATGCAAAACCGCTTCCCAATGTACCGAAGGAAAGACAGTACCTGCTTAAAGACATCAGATTCAACAGCGAAAAACAGCAGTATTACGAGAACCTCGTATTTCCCCATTTATTGAAAAGCCCTCCTTTTCTTACCAGGGCCAGAAAAAAGCAGATAATCAACAGCCTTGAAAATGACGGACAGCAGACCGCCAATGAAATATTCTCCTATATCCAGGACAATGATATCGATGTAATTATCGCCCAGAATACCAATGCCATGCCCATGACCCTTGTCGGCGGAATGGCCGTTTACAAGCTGGTCAAGGATTACAGAATGGCAGCAGTATTCCATCACCACGATTTCTGGTGGGAAAGGAGCCGCTTCTCAAGCAACAGGATAGAAGGCCTGCTTTCGAGGGTGATGCCGCCGGCGCTTCCCGGGCTGGAGCACGTTGTCCTTTCAACCTATGCCGCGCATATTCTCCGTTCAATAAAGCGGGTGCATCCGCGTGTAATTCCCAATTGCGAAGACTTTGACAAACCGGTTACTCCTGATGAATATAACCGTGATTTCAGAAAAGAACTCGGATTTTCGGAAAGCGATATTCTGATTGTTCAGCCTACAAGAATTGTCAGAAGAAAAAGGATTGAGGATTCCGTGCTGCTTATTCACAAATTCATGGAAAAATATCCTCAGCACAGGGACAGAATAAAATTCATCATTTCACTTTATCAGGGAGATGAACCGGACCAGAATTATATCGGACAAATCAGGGAAATGTGCAAGCGCCATAATATACCTCTTCACCTTATCTCCGAAAGGGTTGCGGCCGAAAGAAGCACAGATGCGCAGGGCAAAAAGATGTACACCAACCGTGATGTTCTTGTAAACGCCGATCTGGTTACATATCTGCCTGTCTGGGAAGGGTTCGGCAATGCACTGCTTGAGGCGGTTGCGGCAAAGGTACCTGTAATAATCACCACCTATCTTGTCTACAAAACAGATATAGGCGTAATGCGTTTCAGCAATATTGAAATCCGCGATGTATATGATGCTGACGGGATGCTCGAAATTCCCGAAAGAGCACTTGATGAAATGAATACGATGCTTTCGGACAAAGATGCAAGACAGAACATCGTGGACAGGAATTTCGAAATAGGAAAAAAGGAATTCGGCTTTGGAAAACTTAAAACCTGCCTGGGTGAACTGCTGGATGAATACGGTGCGGAGATCATTGCATCACGTATGCGTGTGGCGAAAAGCAAGCAGGAGTATTCGGTATAGGCTAGGCGTGAAGAGCCGCATGCCTTTTAATTGCATCCACCATCACAATCGCCGCCATTGCCTCGACAACCGGCACAATCCTCGGACAGATGCACGGGTCATGACGCCCTTCGGTAATAATCGGTGTTTCCTTTCCGTCGACCGTCACGGTTTCCTGCTTTTTGGAAATAGATGATGTAGGTTTTACGGCTATCCGGAAAACAATTTCCTGACCGGTTGAAATGCCGCCGAGTACTCCGCCTGCATTGTTCGATTTGAATCCGCCCTTGTCCAGCCAGTCATTGTGTTCGTTTCCCTTCATCGAAGCACAGCCGAAACCCGATCCGATTTCAAAACCTTTCACAGCTCCCAGTGATAGCATCGCCTTTGCCATGTTTGCTTCAAGTTTTTCAAAAACAGGATCACCCAGGCCCGGATCAAGCCCGCGGATGCGGCATTCTATTATTCCGCCGCAGCTGTCGCCTTCTTCAGCCAATGCCGTAACCCGCTTTTCCATTTCGGAAGCTGCCTTCATGTCAGGTGCCCTTAACGGGTTCTTTTCAATAACGCTTAAGTCGATATCTGAACAGCGCACACCCGCCGCTTCGAGGGTGTAGGCAGTAATTTCTGTTTTTCCGGTCTGGAGTATTTTTTTTGCAACTGCTCCGGCTGCGACCCTTGCCGCTGTCTCTCTTCCCGATGCCCTGCCCGAGCCGCGGTGATCGCGGATGCCGTATTTCTTAAGATAGGTGAAATCGGCATGGCCCGGGCGGAATTTGTTTTTTATTTCATCGTAGTCCGAGGATTTCTGGTTCTGATTGTAAAGGATTATGCCTATCGGAGTTCCTGTTGTTTTCCCTTCGAAAACGCCTGAAAGTATGTGGACAGTGTCCGATTCCCTGCGGGGTGTTGTAACCGAAGACTGGCCGGGTTTGCGTCTGTCCATTTCTTTCTGAATGTCTTCCTCGCACAGCTCAATCCCGGGAGTGACGCCGTCGATAATTACGCCTACTCCCTCGCCATGTGATTCCCCGAATGTGGTTACCCTGAAAAACTCCCCGAATGTGCTTCCGGCCATCAATACTCCTTAAGTCTCTCCTGTACGGTCCGCTGGGTTGTCTCTATTTCCCGGTTGTCTACTTCAATGACAATCGCCGCAGAATTTTCCTGCACAGCGGACCGCTCCCTGTATATCTTTCTAAAATCCTCTTCAGGATTATCTTCAGAAATAAACGGCGGTATTCCTGTTTCAAGAATACGCTTCAATAATACATCAACAGGCGCCTTCATGTATACCACAGTACGGCCCTGGCTGAGCAGGTCTTAAGCATATTCTGCGGCGCGTATGCGGCCCCACCTCCCAGGGCAAGCACGAAAGGATCTTCGCTGCAGCCTGAAAGAAATTGTTCAAGCGTCCTGTCTTCCAGACCGCGGAAAAAATCCTCGCCGTGCTTAATGAAGATTTTCCGGCAGTTCAGCCTTTCACCGGAATTCCTGTAATAGCTGTCTTCTATCAGATCATCCAGATCAAAAAAAGCAAGTCCCCGCGATTCGGCGAAGAGTTTTCCGTGCGTGCTTTTGCCTGAATGCTTAAGTCCTGAAAATATGAAACTGGTCACGGGTTAACTGTAGAATTGATCAGCATTTTAGTCAATAAACGATATAATTCCACGAGACACATCGATAGGGACCTCACGCGACGACGCTACGACAGGAACGACGCCACGTTCTTTTTTATTTTTCTTATTGTTTTCTTTATCAACTGGACAATTCAGGTTATGAAAAAGAAACAGATTTATGGTATAATTTCCACTATTACGAATAACCAGTCAGGAGTAAAAAATGGCTTTTATCAAAAGTAAGAAAGATTTATATATAACCCCGCTCATACTTATTGTCATGTCCATAGTGATAGCAATTGAGAATGATGATCCCCGCGGGGCAGTAGTGTGGATAATTATAGCTTTTGCGGCTTCCCTGCTTTTTGTGTACGGACTGCTTTGCCATCTGCAGTACAGGAAAGATGAAAAAAATGCCGGCAGGCAGGAAGATACCGATAATACCGGTACTGAATAACTTATTTGTGGAACGGAATAGCAGACTAAACCGGCAGCTGTTTATTATGGAAAACTGATTATGGCTAAAATCGCGATCTATTACCACACAGGCGCCGGTTCAACCGGGATGATCGGCGAAGTTCTCAAAGAGCTGCTGTCTGACGGGCATGATGTCGGTTTTATCCGTATTGACAACAGTTGCGATTACACAAAAATGTCTTCATATGATTTTTTGATATTCGGATATCCTGTTTTCGGTTTTAATGTTTCGGACTCGATGCGGGAGTTCGCGGAAAGGATACCTCCTGTGGAGTCAGTAAAAAAGTGTTTCATATTTACTACTTTTGCACTTGCTTCCGGGAATTCGATAAGGAAACTGGCCAATATACTTGAAAGGAAGAATATCCTTTGCTGCGGGTATCTTAAAATAAAGGCTCCGGCAAGCGACGGATCGCTGATGTTTCCCGAAAACTGGAAATGGCCCAGGCGTTTTGAAAAAAAAGCGCCTGTAAAAACAGAAAAAGCTGCCGCAGAAATAAGAAAGGAAATCGCATCACTAAAGTTCAGACTGAAAAAACCGATTTATAAGTTTCTCTGGGTCGGATGGGAGAAGTTTTTTCTTGCAATGGCCCTTCCTCAGGAAAAAGCCTTTATCAGGGCAATCCATATCCTGGAAGACAGATGCACAAAATGCAATTTATGCGTATCCGAATGCAGAAGAGGCTGCTGGACAAAAACCGCAGACATCCCGCAATTCCATTATGAACAATGCGAACTCTGTCTGGGCTGTATCCATCACTGCCCGGCCGCTGCAATCACTTTCTTAAAAAAGCCGATTGATAATCCAAGACTGAACAGAAAATTCTTCATGAAGAAAAAAGAAGAGCTTCTGGACCGGATAAAAATCAGTGAAAATGAACAATGACACAGGCGTGGAAGCAGAATAAATGAAACGAGCAAAAAAATCCTTATTATTTGCATCAGCCTGGCGGTGGTTTTGCTGATTGCATATTCTGGAATTTCATGGCGGTCCTGGACAGAATGACTACGGCCCATCCGGAATGCAGCAGCGTTTACATGGAGGGAAGGAGAGACGTTACCCCTTCTTCTTTTCTGGGAATATATGATATGAAGACATAGATATCGATGTGTCGCCTTATCTTGCCGGGGAATACACTGCAGTTGAATTTCCCGCCAGAGAGGACGGCATCAGGATAAGCGGCTGGCTTGTGCCTGCATCAGGAAACAGTGAACCTCCGTGGTTATCGTTGTACACGGCAGCGATGTGTGCAGACGTAACACTTCCGTTCTGCTGCCTGCAGGGATGCTCGTGAATGCCGGGACTTCCATCCTGCTGATTGATCTGAGGAATCACGTCGACTCGGAAGTTGACAGCGGGAGATTAACCCTTGGGGCCCTCGAATACAGGGATGTTCTGGGGGCCTTTGATTATCTGTGTTCCATCGGATACGGCAAAGAGCATATCGGCGTCATGGGAGTTTTCCTGGGTGCAGCGGTTGTGCTTGATGCCTTGTATAATCTGTATCATAACAGCGGCGGGCATGCCGGACTCTGGGTGGTTGAAGGTACGCGTCATATGGAGGTGATGTTCCGCTATACCGATCAGTACCGGGAAAAGCTTGTTGATTTCTTCCGGGTTTCTTTGTAACTGCGCTGGTTCGGGGATTTTCCTGAATGACGAAAGCAGCTGGATTAAAGACGAATATGTAAACGATGGGATTGTAAGTTCGATTGTTCATATAAACTGAAAAGATCATTGCAGGCAAAGAGTCAGGTAGTCTTTTCCATTCATTTGAGTTAAAATATCAGCTGTCATGAAACAGAACGATTATACGGTAAGCATACGCAAAATCAATGGAAACCTCGATAAAGCCCTGAAAATGGCCTTTGCTGATCTGGGAGGCCTGGAAAAGCATATTTCCAAAGGGGACAGAGTCATACTCAAACCTAATATCAACGGCAGCGAATGCGTTACCAGCCTTTCGGCGGTTGAAGGGGTTATTAATATTCTGCTTGAAAATTCCATATCAGATATCGCCATTGCCGAATCGACATTCGGTGATGCAAAAAATACCGCATTCTTTTTCAGACAGAACGGATATACCGGCCTGGCAGAAAAATACGGTATTGAACTCATAAACCTGAATGAATCGGAAACCGTGGAAATTGATGTTAAAAACCCGCTTGTCAAAAAAACCCTGAAAATCGCAAAAGAAGTATACGAAGCAGACAAAATCATCAATCTGCCTGTCATGAAAGTCCATTATGCTACAGGGATTACCCTGTGCCTGAAAAATCTCAAAGGCATCCTTGTCGGTCCCGAAAAAAGGACGTTCCATGACCTGGGTCTGAATGAAGGAATTGCCGATTTGAACAGGATGATCAGGCCGGCGCTCAATATTGTGGACTGCACGACCTGCATGGAAAGAATGGGCCCTAAAGGCGGAGACCTGCTTGAGCTGGACGCAATTATAATGGGGACAGACCCCGGGATAACCGATTTTATCGGGATGAAGATGATGGGTTACGAGCTGAAAGATGTTAAGCATCTGGAAATGTATCTTGAAGAAAACCGGATTGATTATCATGACATAGAAGTTTCCGGCACAGATATTGATCAGGTGAAAAAAGTCTTTAAAAAGGTTGATTTGTCAGCTGTCTGGAAGCAGAATCCTGATATTCAGAACACCGATGCCTGCAGCGCCTGTGAGAATGCACTTATGATATCGATGATGTGCGCGGACAATCCGGATTTAAGCGGCAAAAAAATTTACCTTGGAAGCAGAACCGCGGACAGGGATTTCAGCAAAAAAGCGATAGCTTTCGGCAGGTGCTGTATTGAGCAGATGAAAGATGCAGATTACAAAATTCACGGCTGTCCGCCGTATCCGTTTGAGTTGGGAAAGCAGCTTCAGGGAAACGGAAATCGCTGATTTGCAGTTCAGGATTCTTTTAGGCTGAAAATTCAGTTCAGATTTTCGTGCCCGTATCAGAAAATATTTTCAGCTTTCAGAATATCTGCAGTCACTTCGCAGCGGACAGCCTGAGCATTCCGGCTTTGTTCTGCAGCGTTCAACAGCATGCTCTACAATAAGCGCATGGTATTCACTGGCCCAGGTATAATCGCTGATTCCGCGTTCTGTAAAAAAGCGCTGAATTTCATCGTAGGAGGGCCCTGCTTCAATCAGTCCAAGCCTTGAAAATATCCGCCGGGTATAGGCATCGATTACAAAAATCGGGACATTATACGCATAAAGCAGTATTGAATCGGCTGTCTCCGGTCCGATTCCCCATATGCCCAGAAGGTCATTTCTGGAAGGCACCGCGCCGGTATTTTCAAGATTGCCGCTGATGATGAATTCAGACATAATTTTAAGTTTTTTTGCTTTCTGATTGTAGTATCCGCTTGCCCTGATGATTTCTCCCAGATCTTCTGTCCGCATTTGTGTAATTTTCCCGGGAGAAAAAACGTTCTCTTCCTTCATTCTGGAAAGTGCCTTGCGGACATTACTCCAGCTTGTGTTCTGGGTAAGCACGGCCCCGGCATAAATTTCAAATTTCCCGGCCCAGTCCGGAGCATCATAATCCCCGGGATGATAACCCGCATCATTGTGTCCTTTTTTGTCTTTTCCTGCATTATAAGGCCACCAGCCCTGAAGCCCGTAACAGG
>CAZKOK010000205.1:0-7025 GCA_964554355.1 uncultured Spirochaetia bacterium
GCCTTTGAAAAAGCGGTCTGCGATGAGCTGGGAACCCTTGAAAAAATGGCCATCCTGATTTCCGAAAATTATTACAAATGAAAGACCTGCTATCACTACAGGAAAAATAAAATCGGGCAGAGGAAATTTTTTGGAAGAAAGAACAAGATTCAGAACGAGATAAAAAGCGCACAGCTGTATCGCGAACCATCCAAACTGTGCAAGGATTTTCAGACCGGCCCTGTTTTTTATGCCTTTTACAATGGTCCAGATATGGGCGATTCCAAGATGGATTAATCCAAGTACAAAACTGAAAAGAATTACATTGAAATCGCTGTTTTTATCATGAACGTAAAATATACGCAGAACGAGGTTTTTAATGAAAGGCAGACCTGATATTTTTTCCGAGCCGAACCATGTGCCTGTAACTGAACCCCAGATAATTGTAGTAAAACTCATAAGCAGTAACAGAAAATGAGCATCAGTAATCCTTTTTCTGCCGAACAGCCTGATGAAAGCAGAAACAGAAGCAGCTGAAAACATTATGAGTCCGTATCCGGCATCACCGATAATCATTGAAAAGAACAGGCTGAAAAAAAGAAGAAAAACGAAACTTATATCATTTTCCCTGTAGCCGGGAACAACCCCCATCAAATCAAAAACGGGCTTAATTATATTAACGCCTTTTTTATTCCTTACAAGTGAAGGAACATTGTCTTCCACCGAAGGTTCCGAAAAGAGGACGGCCCAGCCGGATTTATCGGAAAATTCCTTTATTTTATTTCGCTGTTCGAAAGGAGCATATCCTGTCAGTACAGCGAGTTCTTCATTTTTATCAAGTGAATTACAGACAGAGTTGAACTCAAGGCTTTCATCGATAAATTTAAGTGAATCAGATAAAAAGGTTTTATGATTTTTCAGACTTTTTATCTCATCGCTGATTTTATCTGTTTCGGCAAGCAGGTTTTTTCTGTCTCTGATATATTCAGAAAGGGGTTTTTCGGGAATCTTCATCGGAACAAAGATGTTTCCGTTTATTTCATCTTCTTTTACAAGAACGTAAAGAAAAAAATTATTGTATTTTCCAAGATGGAAAGCATTGCATCTGCTTTCAAATTCCCTGATGTTTTTTTTCTCTACAGTTCCCGGAACTAATTCAATTCCTCTTTTTTTACATAGTTCAAGATCTGCAGGATCGAAATTTCCCCACAATGAGAGTTCATTAATTGTATTATCAAGATCCTGGAGGGATTCCTGCATTCCGGACAGGATTTCAAATCGTCTGATTATTCTTTTTGAATATTCTACGGCTGTATTTATGGAAAAAGAGGACCTTATTCTGGATGAACGTATAGATCGCTTTTCCTTTTTGTCAGAAGGAAATATGGAAAGAGCTTTTTCAATAAGCTTTTTGTCCGCAGCAAGTGATTCGGATGATTCATCAGGGACTTCTTCTGTATGTACATGAATGAGTCCAAGGTTTTTAAGGTTTTCAATATTCTGGTGCCGGTTATTATCATACATAATGATTGTAAGCTTATCCATTTTAACAATCATAAAACGGACCCCAGCAGATTTGCCTTGGCGATTTTTCCTCGTATCACGGCAGCGGTCTCCTGGTCGCCAAGATAAATACGGATTTTTTTTATATTGTTTTTTGTTTCAGGGATTTTTATTTTCTCAAAAAGATTTACCCGCTGGCTTGTAATTTTAAGCTCCCTGCTTAAAGCATCCGTCTGATGTATAAGAACTTCAATTTCGGCTTCAAGAGTAAGCATTTCCTTAAGGTGTAACAGCGCCTTGTCAATCCACAGACTTGATTTAAAAAGATCATAAGCTGCTGTTTTGAAAACAACTTTTCTGAAAACCGGAATTTCAACACCTGCAATATTCCCGTTTTCAATTAATATCGATTCGAGACAAAGTATATCATCGAGATTGTTTTTTTCTCCGAATACAGAAATCCAGGATCCTATATTCAGTGCAAGATCGTACTGACGTTTTTTTATTTCGGATATTTTTATGGAAATGTCCCTGATTACGGTCTGAAGCTGCTGTTTTTTCAGGATAAGCGTCGGAAGAAATCTTTCAAAACGCTTAAGAGAATCTTTCTGATTTTTCAATTCTGTTTTGGTAAGCTTGATTTTAGGCATTACCTTCTCCAGGCCAGAATTTATTAATCAGTTCGGTCCTGAGGCCGGTCTCTTCTTTTTCAAAACATTCAGCCAGGATCTGCCAGCCTTTATCAAGAGCCGCTTCAAGATTTATGTTAACACTGAGGTCCATCATTTCCTTTTCAAAGAGTACGCCGTATGCAAGCAGTTTGCTGTCCCATTCCGACATACGGAATCCCATGGACTTTTTTTCGAGTGTTTCCCTGTACTGTGCATACAGCTTGATCATTCCGTTCATTATCGGGCGGTGATCATCGCGGGTATTTCCGTTTACCATCTGCTTCAGGCGGCTTAATGAACCGAATGGTTCGATTCTGCCGTTCCTGAGATAATACTGTCCTTCAGTAATATAACCTGTATTATCGGGAACAGGATGAGTAACATCATCACCGGGCATTGTCGTTACTGCCAGAATGGTAACTGAACCTGCCCCTTCAAAATCAACTGCTTTTTCATATCTGAAGGCAAGCTGGCTGTACAAATCACCCGGATAGCCGCGGTTGGAAGGCACCTGTTCCATCGTAATTGCAATTTCCTTCATTGCATCTGCAAAGTTTGTCATATCGGTAAGAAGAACAAGTACTTTTTTCCCTTTCAGGGCAAAACGCTCCGCAACCGAAAGGCTGATATCGGGTACCAATAAGGCTTCAACAACAGGATCGGATGCAGTATGCACATAAAATATTGTCCGTGAAATCACACCGCCTTCTTCAAGGGTTTCCCGGAAGAAAAGATAATCGTCATATTTAAGCCCCATGCCTCCAAGAATTATCATGTCAACTTCTGCCTGCATTGCAATTCTTGCAAGCAGTTCATTGTAAGACTCGCCTGAAACGGAAAATATGGGAAGTTTCTGCGATTCTACAAGTGAATTGAATACATCGATCATCGGTATTCCGGTCCTGATCATGTTTCTCGGGACAATGCGTTTTGCAGGATTGACGGATGGGCCGCCGATATCAATCATATTTTCATAAAGCGCCGGACCATTGTCGCGGGGAACTCCGCTTCCTGTAAATATCCGGCCGAGAAGATTATCGGAAAATGATACCTTCATCGGATTGCCGGTAAAGCGGACTTTATCGCCTGTAGAGATGCCTCTGCTGCCTGAAAAAACCTGAAGGGACACCTTGTCATTGTCAAGCCGGATTACTTCGGCAAGCGATTTTCCGTGTGCCGAAACAACTTCGGCCAGATGGCCGTACTTAATGCCCCGGGCAGTTACAGTAATGACGTTTCCGACGATTGAATCAATTCTGGAATATACCCTGTTCACTTTTTACCCCCGGAAGCAACAGATTCATTATTTCCGGCTAAGGTATTATCCGTATCGCTGATCTTTGACTTTACCATATCACTGATATCATTAACGCATTTGTTAAACTGTTCCGAATTCCATTCTGATGAATTCAAATCGAGAAACCTCTGTCTGATTGAATAAAAAAACATTCTTGCTTCATTCTTATCGATAAAGCTGAATTCGGATTTAAGGATAGCGTAAATGATGTCAAAACAGAAATTCTGCCGCTTTATGCTTACGGCCGCATCAACCGGATCAAATGAATTCTGCTGCAGATAAACGGCATCAAGAAATTCGGCTTTCTGATAGATGATATAGTCGCCGATGGAAGTCCCGTCCTCACCTACAACCTTCATCATCTGGTCAATTTCATTTCCCCGGAAAAGAATATTATATGAAAATCCGGTTTTTTCCCTGTCAGCTATACCCGGATATTTCGACCAGCTGTCAAGAGGATTAATGGCAGGATATTTTCGTGCATCGGACCGATCCCTCGAAAGTCCGTGAAATGCCCCGACAACTTTCAGTGTGGCCTGGGTAACCGGTTCTTCAAAATTACCGCCGGCGGGACTGACAGTTCCCCCGATTGTTACCGAGCCTTTTGATCCGTCTTTGAGTTCAACGACTCCGGCCCTTTCATAAAATGAGGCGATAACGGATTCAAGATAGGCCGGGAATGCCTCTTCGCCCGGTATCTCTTCAAGCCGGCCCGACATTTCACGCATTGCCTGTGCCCATCGCGAAGTCGAATCGGCAAGGAGCAGAACATTCAGACTCATCTGTCTGTAGTATTCTGCAAGGGTTACTGCTGTATAAACACTTGCTTCTCTTGCGGAAACAGGCATGGAACTGGTATTACAGATGATAATTGTCCGTTCCATAAGGCTCCTGCCTGTCCTGGGATCAAGAAGTTCCGGGAATTCATTAAGCGTGTCGACTACTTCGCCTGCACGTTCGCCGCAGGCAGCTATTATTACAATATCAACTTCGGCATGCCTTGAAGTAATCTGCTGAAGGACTGTTTTTCCCGCACCGAAAGGACCGGGAATGCAGTATGTCCCGCCCAGCGCCACAGGAAGAAATGTATCAATTATCCTGATCATTGTGGACATCGGTTTTTCAGGTTTAAGCCGTTTTGCATATTTGTCTATCGGACGTTTTACAGGCCAGCGGAATGAAAGACCCAGCTTTGTTTTTTTGCCGTATTCGTCTTTTACTTCTGCAACTGTATCATCAAGACAGTAATCACCTGCTTCGGCAATTGAAACAAGTTCCGGTTCTCCTGTCAGATTGAACGGGACCATTATCCGGTGAGTGAATATTCCTTCAGGAACAGTACCGAGAGTATCTCCGGCAGTTACTTTGTCCCCTTTTTTTAGGGAGGGAGAAAAACTCCATTTCCGGCTTCGGTCAAGTGAATCAAGATACACCCCGCGCTCCAGAAAAAATCCGCACTTTTCAGCAAGCCGCGGAAGAGGATTCTGAAGACCATCGAAAACCTGTCCGAGAAGGCCGGGACCAAGTTCGGCAGAAAGGAGTTCGCCTGTAAACTCAACCTTGTCGCCGATACCTGTTCCCCTGGTCATTTCAAAAACCTGAAGCTCCGCATTATCGTTTTTAATCCTGATGATTTCTGATTTGAGTTTTTTATCGTCAACGGATATATATGCAACTTCGTTCATGAGGACAGGTCCGTCGATCCGGACTGTAACCATATTACCGTTAACCCCAATTACGCTGCCTTTTGTTGCTGTCATCGGCCTCCCCCAACTGTATTATGCATGGCTGAATATCCCGGATGAAAACCTGATTTTATACGACTCCAGAATTGTATTGTACCCGTCTTCTCCCCGCTCCTGAATCATTTCAAAATTGCGGATATTAATAAGAAGCTTAAGATAGTATGCCAATGCACTTGTTAAATTAAAGAAATCATTTTTTGTATAATCATCTATAAACTGCCATCGGCCTCTGTCGATAAGCAATTCTGCGTTACGCGGATTATTCTCATCAAGAATGAAACCGGAATATATTTCCGCATAGGAATCAGGCTCAATATCTGACGGGGCTTTATAACCGAATTCTGCTTTTGCCGCACGGGCAGCTGCCAGATAACAGCGTATTGACAGTTCACGTCTGGTCCATTCCCTTAGGAAAATGTTTCGGCCTGTATATTCCTTTTCCGGATTCAGCCCTGCAGCGGAAAGTATATTGAAATCAGAATGGGATATGGAACATTTTGCCGAATCAAGAAAAAAATCCGCAGAAAGCGGTGGTTTTCTGTCAAAAAGAACAAGCGGCATGGATGAAAGAAAATAAAAATAACCCAATGCCTATTCCTTTTTTTCTTCTTTTTTCTCTTTTTTCTCTTTTTTTTCAACAGAGATATTTTTAATTTCTTCAGCAATTCTGCCTGAAAGAAGATTTGAAATCTGTGCTGCAATTCCAGAGGCTGTAAAATCATAATAATAACGGTGGTTCTTTTCGCTTAATATAAACCCGTCTTTAAGACTGCTTTCGCCTTTGATTTCAAGTCCATGTTTCAATTCGGCGGAAAGCTTTGATTTAAGCTGTGAAAAGAGTTTGTCTTTATATTCATCAGGAAGAAGTATATCAAGACCGGAAAGATCATCAGGTTTCCAGTTTTTAATAATCTGGATAATGGCGTCCTGCAAAAATTTCAGGTCAAAAGCCTTTGCGGTTTCATCATTAATCAGGCCCCCGAAAATATCAGTGATATTTTTTATTGATTTAAGCAGGACATCCCGGCCGGCCTGGTTCAGTGAAGATATGCCGTTCCGGAGATTTTTTTCAGAAGTTTTTTCTGAAGCCTCGATGATTTCCCTGCTTTTTTCTTCAGCCTGCGCCATGATTTCACGGGCTTTTGTTTCAGCCTGGCTGATTATCCGGGCTGCCTGTTCATTTGCATTGTCTATCCCGTCAGTTTTTATTTTTTCAATAATAGCTTTTAACTGATCATTCATTGTGCTGTCCTTATCTGACTGTTTTGGAAGGCATTAAGCACTTTAATCTATCCTTTTGAATTATTTTAAATTACATATAGTCATTATTCAATAAATAGTTGATGTTTTATTCAATTATATTTTCGGGATTGGAAAAATACTTTACGATTTTTTCAAGCTTGCTGTTCACAAGGTTCCTGACGGCACCGGGCATATTGGCACTGCTCTGGTGCTGATCCAGATAATTATTGACTTTTTCCTTGAACATGGAAACATCTTCCACATCTTCGCACTGGTCTCCGGAAAGCTGTGCGATAAGCCACTGTATACTTGACAGTTCCTTTTTCAGAAGCGAGGTATTGGCAAGATATACATAATTTGATATTTCCCTGTTTTTCTCACGTGTATTCTGGAGATCTTCAATTGTACGTATGTTTTCAAGCAGATCTTCAAGTTCAAAAATAAGCATTTCAAGCATTTTTCCAATATCTTTTTTCATGACAATCCTCTGATCAGTATTTTTCAGAGCTTTCGCCAAGGCTGAAATCGCCATGGATTTTGAAAACATTGCCATCCTTGCTGATTTCAAGCTTTCTCTCCGGGAAAAAG
>CAZKOK010000206.1:0-7022 GCA_964554355.1 uncultured Spirochaetia bacterium
AACATCCACATTATGTTTTGCCCAGGGAATGTTGTTGGCATCTTTTTCTGCATAAACTGTAACTTTATGATCTCCGATCTGAATTACATTGTCGCCTATTAGTTTTACATCTACAGGAAATCTACCGTGGATTGAGTCCTTCGGCAAAGCCTCTGCGATTTCTTTGGCCGGAACAAGATCATTACCTGCAACTATATCAATTTTGTCGTTAAACTGTGATGTAATAACGCGCATTACGTTTTTACCGATACGACCCATTCCGTTAAATGCTACACGAATCTTACTCATTTTATACCCTCCGAGTATTTTAATTCATCTTTATCGGAACACCCAGACCCTTTTATCCAGTGCGGAACAGATTAAAAATGTAAGGCTGGAGCTCTCTTGTCAAATAAAAAGAAGCATAATAAAACAAACGCCCCTTTCAACGGTACTATATAAAATTCACGGGTTTTCTTCAATCCTATAACAGAAAAAACTTCTCCAGGCTTTTACCGGAACAACTGTTCAGAGGCCGTAGTCTTCCTTTATCCTGATATAGAAATCGTTTACTGTCCGTTCATTGTCTGCATATATTTTCTGCATCTTTTCTTTCAGCTTGTTTATCCTTCCTGAATATTCCATCAGGAGTTTTTCATCTTCCTGCTCGCTCGTACAAATCCAGATTCTGTTAATTATGTACGGAATATAATAATCATAGCTGAACGCGGCAATTGCCGACAGGACCGTATCATTTTCCGTATCATATTTTGCCTGACTTAATATGTCATTCCCAAGATTTTCCATAAGCTGAAGATATTTTTCCAGGCTGATTTTGTCCTGATCGAATGCTTTGACCTGCCTGTTCATATAATAGACAAGGTTCATGTCTGTGCGTTTGAAAAAAAGCGAAATTGTTGCCAGATTGTCCTCATCGTAACTTTCAAGAAGCAGCTGTTCAAAACTTCCGAGTGTTATCCCCCCAGGAATCAGAAAATCCCTTACAAACAGCGCTTCAATCCTGAATGCATCCATTTCATAAAGATACATTTCCAGAGCATTGTTCCGTTTCGAAATATACGTCTCTGTCTGGGTGTACAAATCATATATATTTTTAAGTTCATTTACAAATGAGCAAAGGAGGAAGGCCCTGTTCTGTTCATATTCAATCAGTCTTTCACCGGAAAAAAAGAGTTCAGTCTGTTCAGGACGGCTGTCCCTGTCTACTGTAAATCTGAAGTACGCCGCATCTGTTTCAGGATTATCTTCTTCATAAAATATGCTGAGCAAAATACTGCCGTCCTTAAGGTATCCCGATGCCAGGTCATATACCCTGCGTACTTCATTGTCGTCAGTCTGCATATCCATTAGTTCGGCAATTTCTTCTTCCAGGATCCTTAGTCGCGTATATACGATAAGGTCGACTGAAGTCTGGGAGGTCCTGTCGGCTGATTCTTCTGCACTTTCGCCTGAAAAAACTGCAGATGGTTCAACGGATCTCTCTCCTGTTTTATATGCAGCACAGCTCCAGTTAAAAATTACTGCGGCTATTCCGGCTGCCGCGGCAATCCGGTATAATCCGTTTTTCATTTTAGATTTCATACACAGAATTCTCCGCTGTCATTTCTGACAGATACAATTATATCCCGTTTTTTTTTGCAAAATAGATAAAATTAATGAATATTAATATTGAGTGTAATAAAAAAGTCTGTGATATATTCAATATAAAATGTATTTATTCCGGCCGGATAAATCAGCATATTATTCCTGACAGTGCCGGAAAAAACATACCAAACAGAATACTTGACTGTCATCATACGGCAGGTAATACTGTTAAATATAACGGAAAGGAGTTAACCAATGAAGAAAATTTTAATTATTGCTGTAATAGCAGCTTTTCTTTTTACTTCCTGTATCGGTCTTGATTCTCTCGTCAGACTTTCAAGCGGCAGAAGTTCGAGTTCATCTGGGCATTCTTCACCGCCGCCCCCTCCGCCAAAGGCTACACTTGTTGTATATAAAGTCGCTCCTGCAGCGGGACTTCCCGAGGTTTCTACAGTCATTATAAATGGCAAAACAGTCACCTTAAGCGACAGGCAGTATTACGAAATCACTTCAGATCCCGGAAAATACTCCGCGAAACTTGAGTATACCAAAAAAGGCGGGAAAGTGCTGTCCAGCGGAAAAACTGTCACTGCCAATATTTCCGGGGGCGAGACTGCCTATTTCAGGATACAGGGGAACACAATTAAAGCCATGAACGCATCATCGGCCCAGAAAGAACTTGCGGGAATGAAAAGAGTTTATTAATAGCATAATAACAAAAAAAGGACAGATTTAGTATCTGTCCTTTTTTTATGCATATATGACAAATCAGTCATCGGTATGGAAGCGGTCTATTTCCTGCGAAATGTTTTCCACATACTTCTTGTTTTCGTTTACTGCTTCGGTAACGTTTTCAGTCACCTGCCTGCTGTTTTCATTCTGTTCACGAAGATCGCTGAAGGTTTTTGAAAGGCCTTCGACAAGAATATTGATTTTTTCAACTTCTTCGTCAATTGCCTTGTTAAAGCGATTCATGTCTTCGGCTTTTTCAGACAGCTGTTCGGTAAACACGCGGAACCGCTGTATGTCGTTCAGCAGATCTGCTCCTCTTTTATTTTCGGCTTTGGTTGTACTGTCAACATTTGCTGAATATTCATTTACCCGGTTTATTATCTCCCTGCTCTGTCTGAAGGATTCAGCCGTATCATCAATATCATCAACCGATGTTTTTACCGTGTTTACGGTCAGGCTTAAAAGGTCTTTGATCTTTTTCGATTCAATGGTTGCTCCGGCAGCAAGTTCCCGTATTTCTTCGGCAACTACCGCAAAACCTTTGCCGTAATCGCCGGCGTGCGCCGCTTCAATGGCAGCATTCAGCGCAAGCAGTGTTGTCCTGGAGGCGATCAGGCTGATGGTTTTATTTGCTTTTAACAGCTCATCGTTATTTTTTGAAAGTTCATGAAGCCTGTTCTGCAGTTTTGATATTTTTTGCTCGCTGACGGAAACTCCTTCGCTGAGTTTGTTGTTTTCATTCTGAAGAACATCGCTTACCTTGGAAATCTCGTTAAGTCCATTCAGAACATTCTGCAGCTCATTGAATGAAAGATTAAGCTCATTTGCCTGCTTGTTAATCTGCTCAATCAGGGTTGAATTCTCGCTTTTGACCCTGACCATATTGCCGGCAAGGTCGGAAAACATCTGATTGTGTTCTTCAAGCTCATTTGATATAACCTGAACATCATCACTGTTTTTTCTTACTATCCGGGCGTATTCGTCTATAATCAGCCTCAGTTTTGCTTCATTCTGTTCAAGCTGACTGCGCTGGTCCTTTATGCTGAGTATTACTTTTTTGATCTTGCCGAAAACAGCATTAATGCCGACAGATATTCTTCCAACAGCATCAAAATTTATCAGATTTATCCTGTGACGCAGATCACCATCCCCGCTGGCGACCTTTTCGAGTCCGCCGTATATCATTTTTATCTGATGCATGTTTTCCTTTCTGGACAGGAAAATCATCAGAAAAATTGTTATTCCATTTAATAACGCAACAATAAAAACCGACAACCCCGCAGGCGGATAACCCTGGGTAACATTCCTGCCTTCAGGGTCCGAATAAAAATGGGCGACAACCCATAAGTAAATTCCCATTACAGCAATGGCAAAAATCAGAATAAAATAATCCTTGTACAGAATGAAAAAGTCCCTGTCCCCTTTCCTGATTTCAGTCATATGCAGCTTCTGCCTGAACGGAAGCAGAATAACGTTTATAACAAGGTTGACAAGCAGAGCAGAACCGAAACCGGATATTGTGCAGAGAATGATTGATTCAAAATAAAGGTATCCGCCTTCTGAAACCCAATGATTAAATCCGTAAAAAATAGTTACACCGACGATCCATGATCCGATATGAATTATCAGAAGCAGTGTGGTTATTTTTACCGATGAAGACCGGGCTTTTTCATAATAATCCGGGTTCTGCGAAAATTTAAAAAGCGGCTTAAGGTAAATAAGCACTATTATGGATGCCAGCAGCGAAAAAGGTATTACAAGAAGATGATTTGTCGGGCGTAAACTGAATGCAATCCTTTCTGCCAGACCCGCAAACTCTTTATGGGGATTGTAAACAGCGATAATCAATTCACGGAGCATTGCGCCGACAAACCAGGGTATTAACAGATTGGCAAAAATTATCCTGATTTTGGCTTTGTCTGTATCTTTCATATCATTCCTTATTGAAAATCATAGGAGAAAAGCTGGATACAGTCAAATTAAATAATTGCGTAATAAAGCTAAATGCTGTGGATTTTCTGATATTCCAGTATAGCGGCTTTCAGATGGGCCAGAAAAAGCGGAAAAAGGACTTCATTTATATAATTGTATCTCTCCCGTGCTTTCTGACGGTTCTGGTAATTCATCTGAAGTTCGAGTTCTGTACTTCTTATAAACTCCTTGTATCCGGTGAATGCAGAGTTATTTGATATGGCTGAGCTGTCCAGCTTTGTTGTGTCCTGATATTTATCAATCAGTGAAAACAGCGAATACAGCGAAATCTTCTTGCTAACATATTTTTCCAGATCTTTCTGGTCACCATTTAACTGGTCCAGCAAAGTCCTGTACTTGGCGGGATACAGTTTGATAAGCAGTGATGTTTTATGAAGATTGATTTTCTTTTTATTGAAAAGTACTTCCACCGCATGCAGAACATGTCTGTTCCCCCGGTGATATTTCAGGATATCGACAATTGTTTCGGCACCGTCTTCGCTTTTCTCCAGAAGCGAGGAAATCTGATCGTGGATGAACTCCGGAAGACAGGGATTTGTCTGGACCGAATATGATTCAAAATCGGCATTATTTTTATCCTGAAGTATGACCTTCTTCGGTCGGAACAGTTCATCTTTTTCTATATTCTGAAAACGGCTTCCGTTTTTTTTTGCTTCTTTTATAAACTCTTTATAGTATTCTTCAATGATCCCGTTTGACTTAAGAACATTGAACATTTCTGAAGAAATTCTCAGGCCGTCTACAGGCGCGGTCGATTCCATCCTGCGGGCAACAATCACCGGTTCGCCGATTACATCCCACTGCCTGGCATCTTCAGGACCGAAATTCCCGATGCAGACTTCTCCCAGACATGCCCCTATTCTGACCCTTACCTGAAACATTGCATTAATGCCGGAAACCATTGCCAGGTTTTCACGCAGATTGCTGATTATCATAAAGGCCATCTGGATGGCATTCCGGTCTTCCCCGTCGCTTGAGGTTTCGAGGAATTCCTCATCGGCACTGTTGAAAAGCCGGCATGTTTTCTGAATTTCCACACAGGTCTGGAGCAGTTCCCTGGCGATATATGCCTCGGCCTGGCCTTTTTCCAGGTTTTTTGTCGACGGATCAATATTACCGCCGAAATGGAACATTATTGAGTCGCCGGAAATCTTGTTGAGATATCCTCCGCGTCTTTTCAGCACCGTATGAAAGGCTGTATATAAACCATTAAGAAAAAGCTGATTTTCTCTGGGACTCAGCCATGAAGCAATATATGAATAATCGACAATGTCGGCAAACCCGATGCCGATTGTCCGTTCTTCCGGCGTGGAAGGAATGTCACCGTGCAGAAGCAGGGCCTGCTGAAGCTGTTTGTTCAGGTAGTAATGGGCAATCTTTGTCTGCAGGTCCCCCTGCATATTGGCAAGTTTCTGATCATTCAGGTTTGGAGAAAGCGCATCTTTTTCATCATATGCATTAATGAACAGGTCTGACGAAATATTTTCCACCAGAGCCAGTCCCGGAGCAATGAGTTCATCTTCACTAATAAACTCGTTAATATCGATTTCATCAAGTACAGCAGGTGATCCATTACCGATATCAGAGGAAATCATCTCATCATTCATTGGTCTGTCATTATATCATAAACCAATTACAGATAAAGGGTTTTCTGCAGGATTTTTAAGAAAACCTGATTAATATATTACTGGAAAAACCATTACAGCCAGGAACAGCCGGCCTTTTTTGAAATTGGAAATTCAGTAAATCGATACCAATAAATTTGTCTATTTTCCGTTTTCATAATAAGATTATTACTGTGAAATACAAACTGCAGAGAATTCTTGTTCTGTTTGCAACAAGCATAATTATAATAACTTCATTTGTAATAATCGGCCAGCTGAACTTCTGGTCTGCAAGAGATGAGATGTATGACGAAATCCAGAATTCCGCGCTGCCGCTGACACGTGACAATATATATACCGAAATACTCAAAGATCTTGTGCCGGCAATCAATATCTCATCCTATATGTCAAACGATCTGTTTTTAAAAAACCGGATACTTGATAGAGAGAAAAACCCCGCGGAAATTATAGATTATCTCGAAAACATTCATAAAACATACAACTACTTTTCTGTCTTTTTTATTTCAGCAATAACGTCCAGTTATTACCACTATTCCGGCATACTGAAGCAGATAAGCCGTCAGGACGCTCATGATGTCTGGTATTACAATTTTATCGACACCGGAATGGAATATGATCTTGATGTTGATACGAACGAAGCTTCTGAAAATATTCTGACAATCTTCATCAATTACAGGATAGAGGATGATAAAGGGAATCTTCTTGGAGTAACAGGGGTTGGTCTGAAAATGGCAAACTTTTCAGAAGCCCTGGAAAATATTCAGAAAAAATACGACAGACGGGTATATCTGACTGACACAAACGGCATTATCCAGGCACACAGCTGGGACGAACTTATAGAAACTTCCGATATAAACAAAATGGAAGGAATCAGCAATATTGCTTCCGAACTGCTTGAAGCGGAAGATGAGCCTGTCGACCTTGAATACCATATTAACAATAAAAGAACCCTGGTGACCGCAAAATTCATACCTGAAATCAACTGGTTTCTTATAGTTGAGGAGGATGAAAATTCTGCACTTGTTTCAGCCAGAACAAGCATGCTCAGGACAACCATACTGGGAATAATCATCACTCTTTTCACCATAG
>CAZKOK010000207.1:0-7020 GCA_964554355.1 uncultured Spirochaetia bacterium
CATTGAAAACCTTAAAAATGCACGCGAACTGATTATCCGCGAATACGAAGATACCGATCCTGCAAGTCTTCCTGACGAACGATACAACATCAAAATGAAATATTTTGACAATGCTCAGCTTATCGAAGACAGAAAAGCTTATGATGTCCAGGTCAAATCTTTCGAAGTTGAAACAAACCACCTCTGGGAAGTTCTTGATATGGTTCATATTGACTCCAAGAGATGGAAGAGGATCAGCGACTTTGATGATCTTTCCAAAATCTACAAAGGTAAAATCAAAAGAAGAATCAAACAGAAAACCGGTGATCCTTTATACGAGGAAATCGAAAAGAAATGGGACGAAATTACATTCATCCAGCCGGCAGAAACTGAAGTTGAACAGATGAACAGAACCTATGTTCATGAAAAAGACAAAATCAAACGCCGCCTCATTATGATGCGCGAAAAACTTCAGGATATGTACGGCTACAAATACCCCATCAAGAGACGTGTTATGGAAGACAGGCTGACATTCCTCCAATCTGAATTCAACAAATTCGATTACATGATCAATCCTTACCATATCCAGCCTGGTATTCTTCTTGACGTTGATATTACATCAATCAAGAGAAAGAAAGCCACTCTTGACGGTATGGCAAACGTTCTTAATGAGTTCCTTCATGGTGTTTCCAAAGGATTCCAGGATGCAGCATTTGCAGCATTCTCGAGACGCCGTTCTACTGTACGTGATGACATTGATATGCATTTCAGCGATATCAATGAACTTCAGGCAGAAGAGGAAGATGAAAGCGCAAGCTATCTGAACATGCTTAATGATTCTGCCAAAAAACCGGAACCAAAAGCCAAGACTACAAAAGGCGCAGTTGATACCGGAAAAAAACGCAGAAAGAAAACCGGCGGAAGCAAAAAAAGCAATCTTACCATGATTTAACCAAACCTTAAATCGTATCGGCTGCCCTTTAAATGGGCAGCCGTTTTTTTATACTTGTTTCAGTCCTGCGATTTTTTGCTTTATGTTTTTTTACCAGTTTTTTTCTTTCTTTTGAAAAAAACATTGTATTTACAAATAAAACTGTCGTATTATGTAAATAGATTTTTTATAAAGGGGTGCCAATATGCAGCTGGGTCAATATGATTTTGAACGATTCTCCACCAAAGATGGGTTTAACAGCTCTTTAGGTCATTTTCAGGCAGTTTCTGAATTACTCGGGGATTTTCAGGATTATTATAATCTCGCGGATATTTTAAATATTCTGGTATCAGAAAAAGAAATACAGCAGAATCAGCTTGCTCCGATCGTTTATGCATTGCTGGTTGATAAATACGGTTATTTCACCGAATCAATTAATCTTCCGGTTTCCATTTCTGATTTCAGCAAATTCAAAAAAGAAATGCCTTCATGGAAAGCAGTTGATGTTGTACTTGCCTACAACCATCCTCAGCTTGGGTATATGCTGATAAACCCAAAAAACGAAGCGCAGTGGGACAGTATTCAGGATTTTACAAAGAATGAACTCATGACCATATTTGCAGGCGCCTTTCAGGATGAACTTGACGGATTAATTGCGGAAAAAGCAATTCAGTCTGTTATATCGATGCTGGACGGAGGTGCTCCGGGCAGTACAACGGTTCTTAAAAAGGGAAATTACCATTTTAATGAACTCGAAGTCGAGGAAGAGGCAGAAGAACTTGAAGAGGATGTAGAAGAGGAAGAGGAGTCTGAATCTTCATCAGCCGCTGCGGCTCCGGCTCCTTCCAAAGGCAAAAAAAGAATGACTCCCTATTACTCTGTGAATGTTACAAACGAACTTTTTCATAACGGCAATGTCGAAGCCTGGAAAAAAATCATTCAGAGTTTTTCCGTAAAAAATCCCGGACTTGATGTTTTTATCTTTTATGACGGTGAAAGAATTCATGATATTAATACACTGTTTAAGTGGGGAAAGGTAAAACACGGCAGTTCGATAATGTTTGCAGTTGCAGGTGAAAATATCAGGGATGTTGCAAAACTTCAGCGGTATCTGTTTCAGGGCGCCAGTCCGAAATTTGAAGACTTTCTCAGGTTCCCTGTAAACAAAGTATTAAATTTATTTTAATTGATGAGGATCAGACAGATGAAAAATAATATACATCCATTTAGTCAGAATAATTTTTCCATAAAAAAAGAAGTTATTAATAAAATCGGTATCAGAGGCAAGCAGGCGATGGATTTTGCCAAACTTGATCTTCCTATCCTGCCCGGCTTTATAATTGATGCCGAAATCGCCGCTTATCTGAATGATATGGACCTTACCAATACGCTTCAGAAAAACTTTGCGGAAATTGAAGAAATTACAAAAAAGAAGTTCAATGATCCTAAAAATCCTCTTTTGGTTAAAATCGTTGTCAGTCCAAACCTGGCAATTGTACATTATCCGAACCTTCATAATTTCGGCCTTACTGATGTGACTATTCCTGGATTCAATTCATATGTGGGAGAAAATTTCGGATATCATGAAGTTCTTTTTCTCATCAAGGGATGCCTCGAAATTGAACTGAAAATCGCTGAACTCCAGAAAAACAAAGCAAAAACAGACAAGATTTCATCAGCCATGGCCTCTCTTAACAAGGACATGAAATCCGGCAAGGCTTTTAAAAACGCTGTTGAGAAATACAAGGACCTTCTGCCTAAAGGCTTTTTCTCGGATGCATATGTTCAGCTTGAGCTTATTCTCAAAAGAATCTCTCTTATGCTTAATCTTGACGAACTTGATGAAGATGACGCTGCTCTTATTATTCAGCCGATGGTTTACGGCAATTACGGCAAGGACAGCGCATCAGGAATGTTCTATACCAGAAATATTGTAACAGGTGAACCTGTACTCGAAGGCTGGTTCAACCAGAGTGAATTTGACATGATCGGATCAGAGGGCAAGGATATCAACAAGATTGAACCCGCATTCCATAAGGTCCTTTCCAAAATCGCCAGAAAAGTTGAAGACCATTTCAAAGAGATACGTTCTGTCCGCTTTACTGTGGAAAACAAAAAAGTCTGGCTTATCGATCAGCGCCCGCTCATGACAAAATCCACCCAGGCTGATATCAGGACGATCCTTGATCTTTACAAACGCAGGATTATTGATTCCAGCTATCTTATAAATTCGATAAAACCTGAACAGCTTAACGAAATACTCCATCCTATTGTCAATATGGATTCCGTAAAAAAACTTCCCGCATACCACGGCGGGATTTCCGGAGCTCCCGGAGCTGCAATAGGCCGGGTATATTTCCATACAGAACATCTTCTCGAGGCCCATAAAGCGGCCCAGCATGAGGGAAAAGACACAAGAACAATTCTTCTTATGGAAGCAACCTTTGCAGAAGATGTTAAGGCCATTGAAGTTTCATCCGGAGTCCTTTCCTCGGAAGGCGGATATTCCGCACATGCAAGCGTAGTTGCAAGACAGTATGGAAAAGTTTCACTGGTTCTTCCTGAAATGAAGATTTCAGACAGGAAAGCTGTTATCGGAAACCTTACCATCAGGGAAGGCGATCTTATTACCCTTAATGTTCCCCAGTACGATGATCCTCAGATTTACATCGGAGGCGCCGAACTTATCGAACCGGACCCCCAGCAGTCCGGACTTCTTGATTTTATCAATATTACCAAAACAAAAGTCAAGGGTTTCCATGTCAGGGTCAATGCTGACAAGGGCCATGATGCTGCAATGGCCGTGAAATTCGGAGCAGAAGGAGTAGGGCTCTGCCGCACCGAGCACATGTTCTTTGCTACCGAAAGGATCAATGTTTTCCGCGAAATGATTGTTTCCGACAGCCCGCATAAACGAAAAGAAGCTCTTAAGAAACTTAAAAATATCCAGAAAAAGGATTTTTACGAGATGTTCAAGGCAATGGACGGAAAAGAAGTGACAATCCGCCTTCTTGATGCACCTCTGCACGAATTCCTTCCGCACAATGAAACCGAAGCCGACGCCTTTATTGCATATCTGAAAAAGCAGGGAGGGGAATACGCCAAAATCACCGAAAAACACGTTGACGCGATTATTGATTCACTCAGGGAATTCAATCCCATGCTTGGACACCGCGGGTGCCGCATTGCCGTTTCATATCCTGAAATTTATGAAATGCAGATAGAAGCCATCTTCGAAGCCGCATATCAGCTTAAAAAAGAAGGCAAAAAGGTCCATCCCGAAATAATGATTCCACTAGTTATGAATGAAGACGAGCTTAAGGTTATCGTATACGGAAAGAAAATCGAGGGATCCAGCTACAAGGGCCTTGTTCAGACCGAAGCAGAATTAAGGGCTTCCCTAAAAGCCCCGAAAGTACCGTACAAGATCGGTACAATGATTGAGCTGCCCGTAGCTGCCCTGGGAGCCGGCGAAATAGCCCGCTACGCAGAGTTTTTCTCATTCGGCACCAATGACCTTACCCAGACCACAATAGGCCTCTCCAGGGACGATTATACCTCATTCATGCCCGATTATACGCTATTTGACATAATCGCAGGAAATCCCTTCAAGGATCTGAACATATATGTCAAGGAACTCATCCAGACAGCCGTAAGGCGCGGAAAACTAACCAGACCGAACCTCGTAAAGGGCCTCTGCGGCGAACACGGCGCCCAGCCCGAAAACATCAAATTCTGCATGGATGCGGGACTTGATTACGTATCATGTTCACTCTATTCCGTCCCCATAGCACTTCTGGCCATTGCCCAGTACAACCTGAAAAAGAAGACTGAAGAGACTGAGGAAGAGGAATAGACCACGAATGACATGAATGGTTATTAAATAACACGAATCATAAAAAGGCAGTCAGATTGGCGGCTGCCTTTTTTAATTATGAATTACGAATGGTATTAGGTGAAATATTTAAGGATTCCATGGAATATAAGAGTATTTTATCTATTTCTGATTAATCACGAGGACACGAAGAACACAAAGAACACAAAATAAATTAATTTGTATATAAATACCGGTTTCTCAGGTCTGTCCGGTGAAGGTTTATTTAGCTGCCGTTTCGTACTGTTCGGACATCTTTTTATATTTCCGGGCATACTGATGCAGCCCCTGTTTTTCATAGATTCTTGATATATTAAAATAGATGCGCCAGTCTTTGGGATATTTGTCCATGCATTCCCTGAATGCTTTCATTGCCTGTTCGTTGTCGCTGTTTTTAAAATAAAGTACGCCCAGTATAAGGTAAAGATCGGCATCGAATTTCATGAATTTCAGGGCTTTCTGCATAAGCTCGAGTGCGGTGTCTTTTTTCTTCAGTTTCATCATGCAGAAAACAAGATTCTGAAGATATCCCGGGTTTACCGGGTCATTTCTGAGAAGCTGCTTGTAAAGTACTCCGGATTCCGCCCAGGCTCCGGTCTCTCTTTTAAGGAATGCAAGCAGGGGAAGCAGCCGTTTATGGTATTCGGGAATCGGGATTATAGCTTCTATGTGGGGAATGGCCTCTTTGTATTTGTCCAGCCTGATCAGGAGCTGAATGAATTCATACCTTGTCCTGTCATCATCACCTGCAATTTTAAGGTATTTCTGATAAAGAACTATCTGTTCGTCTGTTTTCCCAAGCAAACCTGATAAAGCAATGAGTGATATAAGTGCATCTTTCCTGTAATTATCAAATGCAGTAACTTTTTTAAGGATCTGATATGCAAGCCAGGCATTTCCCGCCCTGATATATTCGGATCCCAGAATAAGCATCAGGTAAGGGTCTTCCTGGTTTTTCTGCATCAGCTCACGCAACTCTTCAATTGTTGCTTCAGGCGCCATTTCCAGCTTGACCATTACAAGCGGATTGTAATATTCGTAAATTTCATCACCGGGATAGAGTCTGTGTATTCTTTTTAGAATTCCATCACAGCTGTTCCAGTCTTCAAGCAGCCAGTAGACGGTAAGTTTCCCCCATAATGCATTCAGATTGTTTTTTTCAAGGTCAAGCACCCTGTCAAAATGATTAAGTGCAATTTCGAGCTGCTCGGTTTCCCTGTATGCGACACCCAGAAGCAGATGCACATCCACCGTATGCCCGTATATTTTAAGGTCCCGTACGGCATAACGGATTGCCCTGCCGTATTCCTTTCTTTCATAATAAAATTCCGCAAGGAATTTGTTCAGATTTCTTTTATCGATATAATGTTCTGCATCCCGGTTTATCCCGGAAAGCATGACTTCAGCCTTTTCAACCTCACCGCATTTAAAAAGACAGTCAATTACCCGGATTTTTATCGCAGTATCTTCCGGTGCTGTTTCCAGGGCCCTCTGATAGTAGCCCAGTGCTCTTATATTTTCCGCGTTTTCCTCAAATATAAACCCGCAGAAAAGCAGTATTGATATATGCTCCATTCCGGATTTTTCAAGAAAGAGGAATATTTCCAGCGCATCATTGTATTTTTCCTGCCTTACAAGTTTTATCGCAAGAATATAAAGGTTCTGCCGGTACATGGAAAATATTCTTTTATCTTCAGGGAAATGAACGACTGCTTTTTCAAAATACTGATGGGAAAGCGAATAACGTTTCAGTTTGTAAAGGGCCATTCCCATATACGGATACAGCTGCAGCGGATAATTCCCCGTCCTGTACAGACGCTGGAAATGAAATGCAGCACCGTCGTAAATTTCAGCATTCAGATAGCTTCTTCCAAGGAAAAAATCGACAGCCGGTTCTTTTTCCGGAGGGACATTCAGAAAACTCTGTATGGCCTTGCTGTATTCGCCTGCGGCATGATAAGCCCTTCCCAGATAAATATAAGCCGACCAGTTGTCTTCGCTTTCATTAACGAGCTGTGTAAGCAGTTTTATTGAACGGGGATAGTCTCTTCTTTTTCCGGCTTCAATAGCCTGTTTAAGCAAATCCATTATTATCCAGTTTCCGATTTCCGCTTAATTTTAGCAAATTATATTGACAAAAAAAACACATTCCGATAGTTTTTTGTATGGAAAGCAAAAAAAATTACGAAGTCCCTTTTTTTACCAGTCCATTACAGTTTTATAATTTCCTCTTTTC
>CAZKOK010000208.1:0-7011 GCA_964554355.1 uncultured Spirochaetia bacterium
ACGGAAAGCAGATATGTCTTTTTGTTAAAAAAGACAATCTCCCGGCTGTTGCACTTTACAGGAAACTTGGTTTTAAAATGACAGATGAATATGCAATATTGTATTTGTAAGGTAGACTGATTGGAATGAGAATATTTATACTGACAAGCGAATATTTCCCTTATGCCAAAACCGGAGGACTCGGAGACGCAGTTGCATCATTTTCAGCCGAACTTGCAAGAGAAGAACATGATGTTTGCGCTGTTCTTCCTCATTATAAATGGATAGATGATTTTATAAAAGGAAAAGACACCATTGAATTTATTCACGGCCTGGACACAGTGGAATACGGAATAAATCGTATTAAAAACGGGAAAAAGGGTATTAAAATATACCTGCTTGAGAATCCGGATTTTTTTGACAGGGAAGGAATATATTCCGATCCTGAAAACAACGGTTACCAGGATAATATTCTTCGGTTTTCAAGTTTTTCCAGAGCTGCGCTTGAACTTATCATGAAGCTTGGAGAAAAACCCGATGTTATCCACATTCATGACTGGGCCCTCGGGCTGGTACCTCTTTATATCAAATCCTTTTACATGGAATATTTTAAAAAAGCATGCACTGTTCTGACTATCCATAATATAGGGTATCAGGGAATATTCAGTTTCTCTGAAACGGGAAACACGCATCTTAAAAAAGACAGTTTCGGCAGCCAGGATAATATAAATTTTCTGAAAACTGCAGTTATCCATTCTGACAGGATAACAACCGTATCCAAAAAATATGCCACAGAAATACAGACTCCTTTTTTTGGACAAGGACTTGAATCAATACTTGCATCAAGAAGCAGTGACCTGACAGGGATACTTAACGGTGTTGATTATAATCAGTGGAACCCTTTAAAGGATGAATATATCAGGATGAATTATGATGCAGAGGATATTGAAAAGAAGAAAACCGATAAGGCATATATTCAGGAAAAAGCCGGACTGAAATCCGACCCGGATATACCGCTTGTAGGAATGATCTCCAGACTGACAGACCAGAAAGGGATTGAAGAGCTGTTTAAGCCGCCGAACAGCACAGCCGTACGGCTGATGGAAGGCGGCCAGCTGCAGATGATTGTTCTCGGCACAGGTGAAAAATGGTGCGAAGCGGAACTGAAAAGACTTGGGGAGGCATATGAAAATTTTGCTGTTTTTCTTGAATTCAATAATGAACTTTCGCATCAGATTGAAGCAGGCTGTGACTTTTTCCTGATGCCTTCAAGATACGAGCCCTGCGGCCTAAATCAGATTTATTCCCTGCGTTACGGGACTGTCCCCATTGTAAGAAAGACAGGGGGTCTGGCTGATACAATTATTGATGAAAAAGATGAAGAAAACGGCAACGGCTTCTGCATTGATATTTTAAGTCCTTTCACAATATATGAAACTGTTCTGAGAGCTGTATCTGTGTACTGCAATAACAGGGAAAGGTACAAATCCCTTCAGCAGAAAGGCATGAAAGAAAGATATACATGGGAAAAATCGGTTCATGAATATCTTGATGTGTTCAGCCAGGCTCTGAAAGATAAAAAGAAAAAATATTAATTATTTTTTGACAATTTATTTCTGATCCTGCATATTCTGTAGTCTGCAGCAGTTTTTCTGCTGCCGGTCAGTTGTGTCGATTCCTGTAAACAGGCAAGCACCTCAAGGGCTTTCTCATAATCCTTTATTTTATGTTCAAGGCATTTGGCGTACTCAACAGAATTAAAATAATCCTTTTCAAGGTTCCAGCATATTTCCCAGGTCCTGTGTTCTGCATCAATGTTTCTGTTCTTCTTGTATAAAAGGGCAAGATATTTTCCTGCCAGAGCGTCCTGTCCTGACAGGAGTCCGCAGAATATTTCTTCAGATTTTTCAGGTTCAGTTTCAAGAAGCATTCTGCCGAGTTCCCTGAGGCTGTAACGGGATTCGGGTCTGGTATTCAGGATAGTATTGATTTTTTTCAGAAGTAAAAAAAGGCTGATTATGTCCTGCAGATGATGTGAAAAAACTTCGTCAAGGAGCCTTAAGTCCCTGCTCTTAAGAAATGAAAAATAGCGGTCGGGAATCATAATTCCGGGTATATTATTTTCCCGGCGTATTTCAAGTATTTCTGCTTCGATTGAAGAAAGACTGCAGTTTTCCAGTGATTCTTTCCAGAGTCTTCTTGAAGGGTGAAGAAGGTCAATATGGTTTTTAATTTCAAGTTTTTTTCTGAAAAAACAGGCCTTTGAATAAAGCAGCGGATAATCGAATGATTTGCCGTTAAAAGAGACAAGTGTTGTATCATTATCAGGAATATTGCAGCAGGCTTCTGTAAATTCATCTTCGCCAGGGAAATCTGACATGAAAATCTGCCTGATGGAAAAGGTTCCGTTCTGAAGTGAGCCGAAACCAGCAAGAAAGATATATGTCCCCGCCCCTCCGCTCAGTCCTGTTGTTTCAAGATCAAAAAAAACAAGACCATCTGAGGGAATTTTCTGTTTTATAAAGTAAGGGTGCAGATTAAAAGAACTGAATCCGTCGTATGTCAGATTTCTTTCAAATATATATTTACCTGTTTGTACCCAGCCTTCCGGCATGGTAATTTCGGATAAATCATCGTTCCGCTTATCAGTATTCTGTGGATTTTTACCGGCGGAAGAGATTTTTCTTAATGCTGCAAGTCTGTTAGAAAGATCTTTCATTTTCAACAAACCAGGACTGGAAAAACCTGATTACTTCTTCCTTCCTGTTGGAAGCAGAATCTCCGGAGGGCCCGATGCAGGACGGGCATCCGCTTCGGCAGCTGCACATGGCTATCAGATCATATGAACCGTGTATTATCTCATAAAGTCTGGCTGAAAATCCTTCAGCAATTCCGGAGCCGCCTGGATATCTGTCATAACAATAAAGTACAGGAATATCAAAATGAGGGTCCCTGAGCCTTTCAGAAATGCCTATATCCGAAGAATCGCAAAGCAGGAAAACAGGTGCAACATTTTTTATTAATGTCCCGAGGGAAATAATAATATCTTCCCTTATCTTCTGATCTGTCTGATTCAGCGACCTGCCTGCAGCAGTTGACTGATCAAAAAGGAACATAAAGGAACGGGTATGCATTTCCTCTTCCGGCAATGCAATATTGCCATAGCCTATATTTTCATGAGTCCTGTATTTAAGTTTTTTATATTTCGCGACCTGGGTGCGGACGAGAACATCACCGATCGCCAGATTAATTCCAGCCGCTTCAAATTCCGAATCGACATCCAGGACCTTCAGATCGGTTTTTACGATAGTATCTGTATAAAAATTGACGTCTGACTGCTCTACAAAACATTTTTTATCATCAATATCAAGTTCCTTTACAATATACTGCTCACCTCTGTGGATATAAACAGCATCATTATAAATAAGTTCTTTTGCAGAAGGTCTGTCCATTTCGCCTATAACGGAATTTGCCCCGTTTGTTGTATCAATTATAACAACATTTTCTGAAGTCGCAGAACGCAGGCTTATTGCTTCTGACGGATATGAACGGTCAGACCAGTAATATCGGCCCCCGGTGAACCGGAGGACTCCTTCACTTTCAAGAAATTCGAGAATTTCGGATGCACCGGACGAAAAAGATTCATTTTCCTGAAACGGCAGTTCAAATGCAGCGCATTTTATATGTTCACTGAGAACAAAGATATTGTCAGGATCAATCCAGGCATTTTCAGGATTTCTGCCAAAAAAATAGTCCGGATGCCCGATCATAAACTGGTCTGTCGGGGCTGATGATGCAACAAGAATTGACACGGAACTTGTGGCCCGCCGTCCGGAACGGCCTGCCTGTTGCCAGGATGATGAAATGCTTCCGGGAAATCCTGCAAGAATCGAGGCGTCAAGTCCGCCTATATCAATACCAAGTTCGAGTGCATTGGTCGAGACTACGCCCTGTATGTCCCCTTCACGCAGCCCTTTCTCAATTGCCCTTCTTTCATTCGGCAGATAGCCGCCCCTGTACGATTCGACCCTGATTTTATTATTGTTGTTATAAAAATTTTTCAGGCTTCCGTTGATATATGATGCTATCAGCTCTGTCCTTATTCTTGAACGCGCAAAAACAATTGTCTTGATTCCCTTTTTCAGGAGTCTGCAGGCAAGCTCCTGGGATTCAAGAACCACGCCCCGCCTTATGCCCTGTACAGAATCGACAAGAGGAGGATTGTATAGTATGAAATGCTTTTCTCCCCGGGGTGCCCCGTTCTCGTCAATCAGCACTGCATTTTCTTCAATGATATTTTCACTGTGCTCAAGCGGATTTCCAATTGTGGCCGAGCAGCAGATAATAACCGGATCAGATCCGTAATAGCGGCAGATCCTTTTTAGACGCCTTAATACATTTGTGACATGACTTCCGAAAATTCCGCGGTAAATATGTACCTCATCAATAACAATAAACTTTATTCCGGAAAGGAATTTAATCCATTTGGGGTGATTGGGCAGGATCCCCGAATGCAGCATATCGGGATTTGTTATTATTACTCTGCCGCTTTCACGGGCACTTGCGCGCAGGGATGACGGAGTATCGCCGTCGTATGTGGCAGCTTTTACAGGAAGAGTGCCTGAAAGCAGTACTTCATTCAGTTCTGACTGCTGATCCTGACTTAAAGCCTTTGTCGGGAAAAGATACAGAGCCCTTGCCTGTTTTTCTTTCAGAAGATAATCAAGTACCGGAAGATTATAGCAAAGAGTTTTTCCCGATGCGGTAGGAGTGACAATAGTAGTATGCTTTCCTTCGCTTATACTCTGAAAAGCCAGGTATTGGTGTGAATAAATTTCCCTGATTCCGCGGGCATTATAAACCTCTTTAAGTTTCGGGTTAATTGTTTCCGGAAAAGACCGGTATGTACCCGGCGAAGGCTTTATCGTTTCCCAGCGGGTGACGCCGTTCATGAATTTTTTATCCTGCTTCAGCAAGGCAATGACGTCCTGAATCATGCTGAAATAATAACATAAAATGACAATTGAAAAACATAATTCTGATTAAATATATATTTATTTTTTACTATTTCTTGACCATTATCATATAAGCAAATAATATTGAATACAGGAGTAAATGTGGAAAAGGGAAAAGTAATATGCATAATTCTTGGAGGCGGTAAAGGCACACGGCTTTTTCCACTTACAGCAGAAAGAGCGAAGCCTGCAGTTCCTTTCGGAGGAAAATACAGGCTTGTGGATATTCCGATTTCAAATTGTATAAATTCGGGGTTCAAGCAGATTTATTTGCTGACCCAATTCAATTCAGTATCCCTGCATAACCATATTTCAAATACATATATTTTTGATGTGTTCAGCAAGGGGTTTGTAGAAATCCTTGCGGCCGAACAGACATATGAGCATTCCAGCTGGTATGAAGGAACCGCAGACGCCGTACGGAAGAATTTCCTTCATTTCCATCCGCAGAATCCAAGTCACTACATAATTCTGTCAGGCGATCAGCTGTACAGGATGAATCTTGCGGCCATGTATCAGCAGCATCTGGACCGAAAGGCAGACATAAGTCTTGCTGTCACACCTGTAACCAGGGAAGATGCAAATGAGCTTGGGATTTTAAAAGTGGACAAATCGGGTGAGGTTCTGGAGTTCATGGAAAAACCCGGCATGGACAAAGACATTTCAGACTGGAAAATTGCAGATATGGATGTACTGAGTAACGAAGCCAGAATCCACTCCCGTGAATATCTTGCTTCGATGGGTATGTATATATTCAATGCCGATGTCCTTGAAAAAATTCTTGATAATGAACTGACGGATTTCGGTAAGGAAATAATACCGTTCGGCGTCTCCAGCTTCAGGGTAAATTCATTTATTTTCGAGGGATACTGGAAAGATATTGGAACAATAAGTTCCTTCTATGAAGTAAATCTGGACCTTGCTTCTGTCAGCCCTTCTTTCAATTTTTATGACGAAGATCGCCCGATATTTACCCACAGAAGATATCTTCCGGCAACAAAAATGAATTACTGTACGATTTCACAGTCACTTGCAGCCGAAGGAAGTATTATAACAAATGCCTCGATTGTAAATTCATTAATCGGCGTACGTACGCTTATCGAGTCAGGAGCCAATCTTGACGGAGTAATTGTACTTGGTGCGGACCGATATGAAACGCCTCTGGAAAAGCAGGAAAATTACAGGCAGGGAATTCCGAATATCGGGATTGGAAGAGGTTCCATAATTAAAAAGGCAATAATTGATACCAATGCAAGGATTGGTGACGGCTGCAGAGTCGGGATTGATAACCGCGACAGACTGGACGGAGAATATGAAAATTTTTTTATCAAGGACGGTATAATTATTATCCCGAAAAATATCATACTGCCGGCTGGTACAGTTATTTAAACCCTTCGGTACTTTTTAAAAGAAAATCAGCAATCTTCCTGTCGGAATCAGCCATATCAAGTTTTATCATCTCCCCAGGCGTAAACCAGCCGGTTTTCTGATGTTCGGGCATTTCCCGTACATCTTCTTTCAGTTCAATCCGAAAAACCTGAAGCCGGAATTTTTTTGAATCATTCCGGAAAAAGGACTCAAAAACCTTATCGAAAACTTCGATTTCGACATTCATTTCTTCCAGATATTCCCTGACAAGGGTGTCCCGGGGACTCTCCCCTTCTTCGCTTTTCCCTCCCGGGAATTCCCAGCTTTCACCGATAGTAGTTCCTGGTTTCCTCAGCGCCATAAAATATCTTCCGTTTTTTTCAGCAAGACCTGCTATAGACAATAACATTATCATTTACCCTTAATTCCTGATAATAGTCTGAATTCCTTATCACCGAAAATTATATCGGCAGTTACCGAATCTGAATCTTCGGGGAGTTCAAGATCTGTTCTGATATATAATTTTGAATTTTCGGCGACAAAGACAACTGCCTCTGAAACTGATTTTTCGAAATCTGTATTTTTGACAGAATAAACAGCATTTATCGTTTCCGGCAGTTCCTGATTATCTTTCTTTTTTTCAATTATC
>CAZKOK010000209.1:0-7003 GCA_964554355.1 uncultured Spirochaetia bacterium
TGCCGGCAGTGCGTAAATGTTTCCGTCAGGACTTGTAATTACATCCTTGAAATACGGTTCAGCCTCGAACAGTTCATTAATCCAGTAGCCCTGGGTTTCAATCAGGTCGTTCAGAGGAATGAAAATCCCTTCTTTGCCGTATTTGTAAACGTCCTGAACAGCCAGACCGTTACCGCTTGCGCCGAAGATGATGTCAGGATAATCGCCTGAAGCAAGCGTTATAGGCAGTTTGGTTGCTGCATCAACCTTGCTGGATTCAATCCATTCAATCCTGACATTGGTTACTTCTTCAATCCACTTGTACATTGCATTTGTATTGATGTCATCGATAAAACCAATGCTTGGAATAAATGCTGTAAGAGTAACCGGCTCAGGAACGAGCGGCAGCTCTCCAGGTGCAGTCAGGCCGACTTTTTCCGACGCACTCTGTGTCTGGGATCCTCCTCTCGCATACATGAATGAGGTACAGACTACAAGAAGTATCAACAATACTCCAATTTTCTTTTTCATACGAAACCTCCTAAATATATTAGCGTGTAACACACGCCTTTAACCTTTAATTGATCCGACCATTATTCCCTTTACAAAGTAGCGCTGTACGAGCGGGTAAAGGAGAAGGACCGGAACGCTGGCAATTACAATAAGCGAAAACTTCATCTGATCAATAACGCCGGCCAGTTTTATTGCGTATTCCACATTCTGTATCGAGTCCACACCGGTTTCATTCATTATGAGCAGGTTCCTTAATATATACGTTAAGGGGAACAGGGCCTTTTTGGTAAGAAAGATGAATGCTGCAAAAAACGTGTTCCAGTGGAACAGCGCATAAAGCATAACCAGGACGCCTGCGATTGCCCCTGACAGCGGCAGGGCTATTCGGAAAAAATAGCGGAAATCACTGCAGCCGTCCATTTTGGCCGCCTCCCTGAGTTCATCGGGAATGGTCTGCTGAAAGAATGTTCTGGCTATTATCAGGTTCCAGACCGACATCGCATTCGGTATTATCATGTCAAGCCGGTTATTTACACCTATTGTGTTTTTTACAACGATATAAAGAGGTATTATTCCGCCTTCAAATATCAGCGTAAATGTGAAAACAAGCATTATCAGTTTTCTGCCAGGAAGATCTTTCTGGGCAAGCGCAAAAGCCGCCATCAATGTTATTGCAACATTTATAAATGTTCCTGCGGACATATAAATCAAGGAATTCATATATCCGGTAAGGACGTCTTTGTGTCTGAAAGCTTCCTTGTATCCTTCAATTGACGGTTCAACGGGCCATAATACTACAGCCCCCCGGGTTACAGCTCTTCCGGAACTGAAGGAAGCGCTGATAATATAGATTATGGGATAAAGCACAATAGCGGCCGCAAGAAAAAGATAAATCCCGTTTATAAAATCAAATAATCTGTCATTGCCGGTTGAAATGAGTCTTGCCGAAACGCCTTTTTTCTTTCCGATACTCACCATAAACTTGTCTCCCCCAGTTTCTTTGCAATGGTATTGGCTGTGACAATAAGCGCAAAATTTATGACTGAATTGAACAGGGTGCCGGCTGTTGCAAAATCAAAATATCCATGCTGAATCCCTTCCTTGAATACATATGTAGTGAGGACTTCGGAAGTACTCAGGTTCAGGGAATTCTGAAGAAGAATTACCTTTTCAAATGATATATTAAGCATTCTTCCGGTTTCCAGAATAAGCAGAATGGTGGCGGTCGGAATAATTACCGGAAAATCAATATGCATAACCCGCTGAAATTTTGAAGCCCCGTCTATCATTGCGGCTTCATGCCTTTCAGGGGGAACTGAAGAAAGCGCTGCAATATACAGTATTGCCTGGTATCCCGTCAGCTGCCAGACATCTGACCAGACAAAAATATGCCTGAATGCTTTCGGGTCTGACATGATGTCCCTGGTTTGGCCTGTAATCTGATTTATTATGGCTGCCAGTATGCCGTAGTGGGTGGATAAAAGCTGTTTGGCCATTCCGACAATTACAACCACTGATATAAAATAGGGAATGTAGGTGATTGTCTGGATTGTTCTTTTAATCCCCGTTCTTCGCACTTCGTTGAGAGCAATGGCAAGAATTATCGGAAAAGGGAACAGTACAGCAAGGCGGTAGAGGGCCAGAATAATTGTATTCCATAAAATCTGTGTAAACTGGCGCTTGTTGAAAAAATCAATAAAGTGTTTCAAACCTGCCCAGGGGCTTCCCAGAATTCCCTTTTTTACCGAGAAATCCTTGAAAGCTATCTGCAGTCCGTACATCGGACCGTATCTGTAAATTATGATATACAGAACAGCCGGGATCAGAAATACGTACAGCTGCCATGAGGTGACAATTCTCTGCCATGTCTTTTTCTTTGATGGTGAAATAAATCTGCTTGTCTTTGACATATTTACTTTTATCACGCCTTTTTATATAGCGATAGCGCACACTTTTTTGGAATGCGGGCAAATTCTTAGAATTTCAAATGAATTTTAATGAATTTTTTATTTTCAGATGAACTGATATCAGGGTCTTCGGGTTTTGAACCACAGAGGGCACAGAGAATACAGAGGTTTTATTGAAAGCTTTATAGACATCCGAGGTATCATCAATTTATTCAAAAATTATTTTAAGGGTTGGGAAAACCCAAAATAATTAATTCGAATAAAGAAGATAAATAATGGAAATCATTTGCTTCGGATTAAAGAAAATCCCTCTGTGGTTCAGAAATCCTTTACGATGACTTTATCAAAAGATTATTTTCTTTACACTCCATAATATTCGCTATAAAATCAGTTAATTGCAGATGGTTCTGTGTATAGGGAATAAAAGGAGATAAATGATATGGCAAAAAAACCGACAATAACGCTTCCGCAGAATATGATAAAACTCAGTCTGGGTATTTTCTTCGTTTTGATCGGACTTTTCGGAATACTTACAAATGTTGAAGAGAGTATTTTTTCTCTCAATAACAAAAGTCTGTCTCTGGAAATAATTTTCGGTATTGTGGAATTTGTCTGCGGTGCATTCATAATTATCAGCATGTTTACCGTTTTTACCAGAAAAGTGAAATACTCGGTCAGCATTATTGTTTTTATTTTATGGCTTGTCCGTATTGTACTTTCGAAATTCTTTTTCGGAATTGTTGTAAACAAGAGCGGAATATTCTTCCGGCCTACCTTCAGTGACTGGCTGATTGTTTTAAGCTGTGAACTGATTATAGCAGCCTGCCTCTGGCTGAATTTGAGGACCTACCAGGATTAATCCCAGAATCTGCAGGCACCCGGAGAATGTCCGGACATCTGCCGGTTTTGATTCTGTTCAATTCAAACTCTGCACCTGAAATAACTTTATTATTTTGCGGCGGTCATTGACTTCCGGCTGCCTATCCCTTAAATTTTTAAGTAATGGAGATTATGGATAATAATACAATAGTCTGCAATCTGTTTTCTGTATGGGATATCCTTGCTGACATCAGGGAAGCAGTCGGAAGTGTGATGTCCGGCGCAAATCCTCATGAAATTGATTTTGCCAAGATAGCAGCATCGGAATTATGCGAAAATGCCATAAAATACGGTGTTCAGCATTCAACAGATGAAAATATGAAGTTTTTTTTCTCATATAATGATAATATAGTAAGGATTGAAGTTACTAATTCCATCAGTGAGAAAATACATGAAGAGAATTTAAAAAGCTTCATAAATATGATTAATCAGAGCGGCTCTACCGGTTTATATGTAAAGAGATTGCATGATCTTCTGAACTCCAGGGATGTCATCGTAAGTCAGCTTGGATTATTCAGGGTTGCAGACATCTGCAAATACAAAATCTCCTGTGAATTCAGCAGGAATGTGGCAAAAATAATTGCCGTCAGGGAAATAGGTGCGGGAAATGGAGAATGACAAAACAATCGAAATAAAATCCTTGAAGCTGTTTATTAAAAAGGAAGGCACATTAACGGTAATGCACTGGGAAGGGGAAAGTGATGAAAAAGATCCTTCTCAGCGCCTGGTTCCTTTTTTCAGTGAATTTATAGATGAAATTGACGATGCAATAAAAATAGTTTTCAATAAACTGTCATATATGAATTCTTCCACAATTCATCCGCTTGTAATGTTCATCAAGACTCTGAATGAGCGGAAAATAAATACTGAATTAACATATGACAAGGATTCCAACTGGCAGGCGGCCTCATTTAAGGCTTTGGATTCTCTGACAAAAGTCCTTACGTATATAAAGGTGACCGGAACCTGACACCGGAAAAATCTGGAAATATGAATAACGACAAAGATGACAGGGAATATGTTTCTTCCTTCATAAACAGCAGGGAAAATTTTACCCGCAATGATCTGCGGACGATAATTGATTTTATTCACGGAAAATATCTTGCTGACACAATTATGTCCTGCTGGAATTCCCTTGAGCTCTCGGAAAAAAACAGGGAGCTTCATGCCGAACATGAAAAGTCCATTGTCCTGCTTATGGAAAATGAAGCCCAGAAAATAGAACTGGAAGTTCTTAATGATAAGCTGAAGGAAAGCCTGAAGGTTATTGAGAAAATAAGCAGACAGGACAGCCTGACAGGATTGCTGAACAGAAGACACTTTCTGGAAATTTTCAAGGTTGAGTTTCTCCGTGCAAAAAGGGTCGCAGACAGAATGACCCGGGTATTGAATGAATCGAAAAAACTGAAATCTGCAGTTGTTTCAGAAGAGGAAAACAGGTTTTTAAAAGACAATTTCGGAAAACTTGCCTGTGCTATGATTGATGTGGATTTTTTCAAGGACATTAACGATAAATACGGTCATTTATGCGGAGACCATGTTCTCGGGAAAATCGGAAAACTTTTATTGGACAAAAGTATTTTCAGATCTTCAGATGCAGTTGCAAGATACGGCGGAGATGAACTTATGCTCCTTTTTCCGGATACCAATGCTGTGAATGCCCTGATACCGTTGAAGAAGTTTCTTGGAAAGCTTGAGAAGACGAAATTCTGCCGGGAAGAAGAATGTAATTTTAATGTTACGGTAAGCATAGGCATTTCTGAATATTATGAGACAGATAAAAATATTAATGAAATTATAGACAGGGCGGATAAAGCTTTGTACAAGGTGAAAAAACAGGGACGCAACAGCTGTCTGCTTTTCGAAGATTAGAGCTGTTTCTTCTTAAGAATAACAAGTGTCATATCGTCATAAATAATTCCCCGGTTCCATTTGATTATGTCATCAATCAGGGCTTCCTGGAGGGCTTTGATTTCCATTGAAGCGTTTTCTTTTATAGATTCGAGAAGGTGGTCAATTCCATACATTTCCTTCTCCTGGTTAAATGCTTCGGTTATTCCATCTGTGTACAGAATAAGGAGATCGCCGCTTTCCATGGCAAACTCCCTGTTTTCCGTCATATTGTCTATTTCCGGCATAATATTCAGCCAGGTGCCCTCAGTCTCTATTAATTCGCACTTATTCTGTCTGTTTCTGTAAATTATCATATCCTGATGATGTCCTGCAAACTGGAACCTTCCGCTTCCAAGATATTTCAGCGATGTAAAGGTCATGTATTTTTCTTCATTCAGTCTTTCGGTAACATTGTTATGAAGGACGCGGTTTATCAGAATAAGGATATCGCGTGGGGTGACATCAAAATTTCTTGCAATGAGCGAGTGCATGGTCTGCGTCATCATCATTATAAGTCCGGGGGTTATGCCATGTCCCGAGACATCGCCTATGCCCAGCCAAAGTGAACCGTTTTTATCATTAATTACATCATAATAATCGCCTCCGACTTCTTCTGCAGGATACATGCATCCTGTTATCTCAAAGTCGCTGTGCCTGAGCTCTTTTTCATTAGGGAGCAGGGCGGTCTGAATTCTTTCGGCGACTCTCATTTCGGCTTTCATTTCCACATTTTCTTCATTAAGTTTATCGTTTAGTTCCTGTATTTTTTCATTTGCCGTTTTCAGCTGGCGGGCATTCTCCTGGACTTTTCTGACAAGGAGGGCCCCCTGCAAAGAACTGGAGATCTGTATCTGAAGATCTGAATAAATTCTTTCGTTTTCGCTTCCTGCTTCAAAAAGCACATATCCGATCTGAGTTTCCTGGAAATAAAGAGCTTCAATTATAATGGATTTACCTTCAATACACGGCAGGAATTTTTCTGGCAGAATCTGCATTGTGGGAAACACAATTCCTGAGTCTGAATTATCTTCAATATTTTCATAATCCATTGCAAGAATCAGTCTGGATTTTTCAGGAGGCTGCTGCGTAGATTCATACGGAAGGGCTTCTTCATACAGGGCCAGGAAACACTGGTTTATTCCCAATGCAGGAAGCCTTCTTGCAAGGATTCCTGTTATTTCCGGAAGGTGGACGGTCCTGCTCAGTTCCTGGCTTATATTGATAAAGTCAAGATTATGCCTTTTTTTCTGAAATGTAATAAACAGACTTTGTGCAATTGTTTTCCACATTTTGCTGCCGGTAATCGTTCCGGTATCTTCCGGATAATCTGAATCCAGATCAGGACGGTATGCCTGCAGTCCACCGATCAGATCGGCCCAGGTAATTAATTCATAACTGGGAATTTGCTTATCAACAATATCAATATTTATCTGCTGAAGTATTTGCTCAGGCGTATCGCCGAGTACATTCCTGGTTTTTTCGTTAAGAAGCCTTGATATGTCATTATTGTACATTAACTGCCAGCGGCATCCGCACGATTGCCTGTATTGAGGTTCGGCCTTCAGTTTGTATATCGGTTTTACTGGTTTGCCGCTAAACTGATCAATCAGGATGCTGACAGCTTTTACGCCTATATCTTCGAAAGGAACATATACGCTGGAAAGAGGCGGAGTAAGGCACCTTATCGGGAGTATGTCATCAAAGCCGGCCACAGCAACATCTTCGGGTATTCTTATTCCCATACTCTGCAGTTTTATCAGGGCTGCTCTTGCCATATAGTCGTTGGCTGCAACAACTGCATCAAAATCGGCGACAGGCTTTTTACCTCTTTG